>JALDXM010000305.1:0-3384 GCA_032155085.1 Actinomycetota bacterium
GCCCTGTTCGGCATCTTGATCGAACGTATCTTCCTGCGGCCGATGGTGGGCGAAGCGCTGTTCGCAGTGGCGATCGTCACACTCGGGGTCGACATCGTGGTCCGGACCATCACCAACGACTGGATTGGCACCCAGCCCCGGCCCCTAGGGGCGCCTTGGGGTCTCGAGGTGGTCGACCTCGGGTTCATCCGGATCGCCTGGTCGGAGATCATCCAGATAGTGGTGACAATCGTCTTGCTGGGTGCGATCGCCTTCTTCCTGCGATCCCGGACCGGGGTGGCAATGCGGGCCACCGCATTCGATCAGGAGACGGCTCGGGCTCAGGGAGTGAACGTCGGCCGGGTGTTCTCCGTGGCGTGGGCGATCGCCGCCTTCCTCGCCGGTGTGGCTGGCCTGTTCTATTCGATCTTTCCCCGGCGTGCGACCGGAGTCGACCAGGCCACCGCCTTCATCGCCTTCAGGGCTTTTCCCGCCGTGATAATCGGCGGCCTCGACTCGATACCAGGGGCGGTGGTGGGTGGCTTCGCAGTCGGCATCGCCGAGTCGGCGGCCAACACTTACCTGAATTACCCGTTCCTTGGGAACGGCTTCCCGGGCATCGTTGGCTATCTGCTGATGATGGTTGTGCTGCTGATCAGGCCATACGGACTGATGGGGACTCCGGAGATCAGAAGGGTATGAGGGGCCGGCCACTCCTCTACACCTCCTACGAGGCCGACCAGGCCCTGCTCAACACGACCACCAAGAAGGTGATGCTGGGCCTCCTCCTGGTGGTGCTGGTCACCATCCCATTCCAGATCATCCCGGGGCTCACCTTCCTCGGCTCAGACGATTGGCTCCGCCTGCTGTCGACGACAGCGATATTCGTTGTCGGGGCGCTGGGACTCAACCTCCTCACCGGGCTGGCCGGTCAGGTGTCGCTGGGTCATGCCTTCTTCATGGGCGTCGGCGCGTATGCCGCGGTGTGGCTGGGCGGCCCGGAGGACGGCCCACTGCTCGGGCTGGGTCTGCCCATCTGGATATGGCTTCCCGCTGCCGGCATCGTCGCTGCCTTGATCGGCGTCGCGATCGGGCCCACGGCCGTGCGGGTACGCGGGCTCTATCTGGCCATCGTGACCCTGGGCCTGGTCTTCATCGGTGACTACGTGTTCCGCAACTGGGAGTCACTCACCGGCGGTGCCCAGGTAGGCAGGGACTTTCCGCCTCTCCAGTTCCGTTTCTGGAAGGAGCCGGAGCCTGTGATCGACTTCACCACCCCGGGCACGTGGTTCGGCGTCGAGATCTCGGGTGCGGGCAAGAGCTTCCTGCTGCTCGTGACGTTCGCAGGCGTGTTCACCCTTCTGGCCAAGAATCTGCAGCGCACCAGAGTCGGACGGGCCTGGATGTCGATCCGGGATCGGGACATCGCTGCCGAGATCATGGGTGTCGACGAGTTCGGCTACAAGCTGCTCGCCTTTGGCATCTCGTCGTTTTTCGCCGGAATCGCCGGCGCCTTGCTTGCCTCTTTCGTGGTCCGAGTGATCCCGGAGCGATGGGATCTTTTCCTGTCGGTCCAGTTCATTGCAATCATCCTCATCGGGGGTGCGGGGACCGTGGCGGGAGCCATCCTCGGGTCCGCGTTCGTGGTGTTGCTCCCACGCTTGGTTCAGGACTTCACGCAGTGGCTCCAATCGGTGGCCCTCGGTGATGGGCTCGGCTCGAGCATCGCCGGCGTCTTGGTGGCCACGACCCCGGATGACTTCGGCCTGGTCAACACGTTTGCTGGCACTGGTCCCGGCCTCTCGGTCGCACAGCTCAACCTCGTCCTATACGGTCTGCTAATCATCGGCTTTCTCATCTTCGAGCCTCTCGGGCTCTACGGGATCTGGCTTCGCATTAGGAACTATTGGAAGGGTTGGCCGTTCACGTATTGAGCGGCCATATGAGGGCACTGCCCTCTTGGACTAACAGAGGAGGAAGGAACGGAATGAGACACAAGCCCAAGTGGCTGGCTGTTCTCCTGGTCCTCGGCCTGGTGCTTGCCGCCTGTGGCGGCAGTGAGGGTGGCGACACGACCACGTCAGCCGCTGCTGAGGAGGAGCCAACGACCACGGCCGCAGCGGAGGAAGAGCCGACGACCACGGCAGCTGAAGAAGAGCCGGCGGGTGAGATCCTCACCGACGTCGGTGTCGACCTCGAGGCTGGGACAATCACGATCGGGCTCCTATCCGATCTGACCGGGCCTTTCTCGCCGTTGGTGAACATCATCAACACCGGCCACGACCTGTACTGGGCATCGGTCAACGCCGCTGGCGGGATCAATGGCCTCACCGTCGAGCTGGAGGTTCGGGACACCGCCTACGTGGTGGATCAACACGTTCAGCTCTACGAGGAGCTGAAGAGTCAGGTCGTGGCTTTCGGGCCCTCCACGGGCTCCCCCCACACCGTCGCGATCAACCCGTCTCTCCAGGCTGACGGGATCCTGGCCATCCCGCTCACCTGGTACTCGGGCTGGTCTGATCCGGCGATCAACTCGAACCTCGTGCCCCACGGCGTGCCGTATTGCATCGAGGCGATGAACATGATCGAGTACCTGACCGTCCAGGCGCCGGATGCGACCACCATCGCTATCGCCTCCAGCCCGGGTGACTATGGACAGGACTCGAACGCAGGCGCAGTCCTCGCCGCCGAAGCCCTCGGTCTTGAAGTGGTCTACGACGGCACCGGTCAGATCGTTGCCACCGACCCTGCAACCATTGCCAATGTTGCGACGGGCATCGCAGGTTCGGGAGCCGAGCTGGTATGGGTGACGACTGACCCGACATCGTTCGGTGGTGTTTACGGCCAGGCACTCGCTGCGGGCTTCTCCGGAGCTCTGTGGTCCGGGGCCGGGCCCTCGTGGAACCCTGCCCTGATTGGGCCGGACTCGCCGATCGCCGAGCCGTTGGCCAATGACTTCTACATCTCCCAGTACTACGCCCCATATGCGGCGGATTCACCGGGGAACCAGATGGTGCGTGATCTGGTCGAGGCTGCGGGAGCTCCGCCGCTCGACTACTACGCCGAGGGTGTCATCGAGGCCAAGATCATGCATGAGGCGCTGTTGGCGGCCTACGAGTCCGGTGACATGACCCAGGCGGGTGTGCTCGCTGCGGCCAAGGGACTCGAGTCGGTGACATTCGACGGGTTGGCCCCGGACGAGACCTACGTAGGCGAGGCCAACGAGAGGCTGCAACGGTCGCAGTTCATCTCCCGGCCCGACCTCGAAGGTCTGACCGCCGGGACATCGACCGGCTCGACGCTGGTTGAGACCGACTACACATCGCCCACCGCGGAGGCCTTCACGTTCGACGCGGCCTGCTTCGCACTCGAAGCCAGCTGATCGGTGAATGACATGGTGGGCGG
>JALDXM010000306.1:0-3376 GCA_032155085.1 Actinomycetota bacterium
AGATGGCGCCTGCCATTCGTCGTCTCTATGACCAAATGCCCGACCCGAAATATGTCATCTCGATGGGGTCGTGCGCCAACTGCGGCGGGCCCTACTGGGACTCTTACTCGGTGACCAAGGGCGTCGACCAGGTGATCCCCGTCGACGTCTACGTGCCCGGGTGCCCGCCCCGCCCCGAGGCCCTGATGGACGGGATAGTCCTCCTGCAGAAGAAGATCCAGGGGGAGGACATCAAGGAGAAATGGAGCCGGCGTGACCTCGAGCCCGTCTGAGACCGAGACGGCCACCAATGATGAGGCTGCGGCAGCCGAGGAGGCCGCACCCGCCGAGCCACACCCGCTCCAGGAGTTTGCCAACGGCGTGGCAGAGGCCGTAGGAGGGGAGGCCACCATCGTTTTCGACACGGTGAAGGTCGAAGTCGACTCCGCCGACTGGGTCTCGGCCCTCACCAAGGCCCGTGACGCTCTGGGCCTGATCTACTTCTCCTGGCTGTCGGCGGTCGACTGGTCCAAAGAGGTCGAGGTGGGCGATCCGTATCCGGACGAAGTGGAGGATCGGATCGAGGTCCTGGCCACGGTGGGCGACATCTCAGAGGGGCGCCGGGTCACGTTCTCGACCACCCTCCCCAAGGAATCTCCGGCGATATCGAGCCTGGTCGACGTCTACGCCGGGGCCAACTGGCATGAGCGCGAGGCTTTCGAGATGTTCGGCATCGACTTCGAGGGTCATCCCAATCTGGTCCATCTCTATCTTCCCGACGGTTTCCAGGGCAACCCTCTGCTCAAGAGCTACCCGCTCCTAAGCCGTGAGGTGAAGCCTTGGCCGGGGACTGTCGACGTCGAGGCCATGCCAGGTGGCAGTGACGACGAAGAAGAGGCTTCGGACGGCCCGTCGGAAGAGAACCCGGAGGCCTAGTGGTCGTCGATCAAGACCTCGTCCGTCATCTCTCCGAGTCCTCGGTCTCCGTGGAGCTCGAGACCGAGGAGATGACCCTCAACATCGGCCCCCAGCATCCCTCCACGCACGGGGTCCTCCGACTGGTGGCGCGGGTTGACGGTGAGCGTGCCTTCGACGTCCATCCAGTGATCGGTTACATGCACCGGGGGTACGAGAAGCTCTCTGAGGTCAGGACCTATCCCCAGATCACCACGCTGATCAATCGCATCGATTGGGTGTCCGGATATGCCAATGAGATCCCATTCGTTGTCGCCGCCGAGAAGCTGCTGGAGCTGGAAGTGCCGGAGCGGGCCCAGTACATCCGGCTGATCCTGACCGAGATGGCCCGGATCTCGTCACACCTCATATTCATGGCCTCCTATCCCCTCGAGTTGGGGGCCGCCACACCCCTCTTCTTCGCTCTTCGGGAGAGAGAGCGGGTCCTCGACCTGCTCGAGGGAGTGACGGGTGGCCGGTTCCACCCAAACTTCAACCGCATCGGCGGGGTCAAGCCCGCCTACGGGTCGGGTTCCAGCACCCGGAAGGTGATACAGGACCTTCCAGCCGGCTTCCTTGCCGAGACTCGGGTCGCGATGGATCGTGTCCTCGAGGCGGTCGACGAGCTCGAGCAGCTGGTCGCCGACAACGAGATCATCGTCATCCGAACAAAGGGAATCGGTGTCCTGCCACCCGATGTCGCCGCTTCATACGGTGTTTCCGGGCCCAATCTGCGTGCCTCGGGCGTTCCCTTCGACCTGCGCAAGGTCGAGAGCTATCTGCCCTACGACAAGTTCGACTTCGAGATCCCCACGGGCGAGAACGGTGATTGCTGGGACCGTTGGCATGTCCGGCTCCTCGAGATCCGGCAGTCGGTTCGCATCGTCCAGCAGGCCATCGACAGCATCCCGTCCGGGCCTCTCCAGGCCAAGGTGCCCAAGATCATCAAGGTCCCCAGGGGCGAGACATACGTGAGAGCCGAGAACCCAAAGGGTGAGATGGGCTACTACCTCATCTCCAACGGCAACCAGGGCCCGTACCGCCTCAAGATCCGATCGGCGAGCTTCTCCAACATCTCCATCCTCCCCTGGATCCTGGAGGGTGTCCTGGTCCCCGACATCATCGCCATCATGGGCAGCCTCGACTTCGTGCTGGGGGACGTTGATAGATGACTCGCTGCGCTCGTCATCGTGGTGAGTGGTGGGTGGTGAGTGGTGGGTACTCAGAACTCATCACCCATAACCCACCATGCTCTGTAATGAAGGACCTCGAATGACGTCCTTCATTACCGAGCTCTTCTCCAACTTCTGGGTGTCGCTGGCCGGGAAGCTGCTCCTGGTCGCACTGATGATCCCGCTGGTGGGCATGGTGATCGGGTTCGCCGAGATGAAGCTCTCGGCGAAGATGCAGGCTCGGGTTGGGCCCTATTTCGCCGGAGGACGGTGGGGCTGGGCCCAGCTGATCGCAGATGGGGTCAAGTTCTTCCAGAAGGAGGACCTCATCCCCAACGAGGCCGACCGTCCGGTGTTCAAGATCGCCCCGGTCCTGGTCCTGGTCAGCACGGTCTCCCTGCTGGTGGTGATCCCCTTCGGGCCTGACATGATCTTCCGGGATCTGTCGGTCGGTGTCTTCTATGCCCTGGCGATCTCGTCCCTGAGCACCGTGGGCATCCTCATGGCTGGCTGGTCCTCGGGAAACAAGTACTCGCTGATGGGTGGCCTGAGGGCCGCGGGCCAGTTGATCGCCTACGAGCTACCTCTGGTGCTGGCTGTGATCGGCTCGGTGATGTTGGCCGGGACGATGAGCATGAGCGGGATCGTGGAGGCTCAGATCGAGGCCGGGTATCCGTTCGTGATCCTCCAGTTCATCGGCTTCGGCATCTTCATCATCGCCGCTCTGGCCGAGTTGAGCCGGATCCCCTTCGACATGCCCATCGCCGAGTCCGAGCTGGTCATGGGTTACCTGACCGAGTACTCGGGGTTCCGCTTCCTCTTCTTCTTCCTCGCCGAGTTCGCCAACATGTTCTCGCTCTCGGCGATCGCGGCGACTTTGCTCCTCGGTGGGTACTGGCTCCCCGGTATCCCCGAAGACGTCCTGGCTTTCGCCGGCCCGGTGATCCTGCTCGGCAAGACCTTCCTCCTCGTGTTCGCCATGATCTGGTTCCGCTGGACATTCCCCCGCTTCCGGGAAGACCAACTTCAGGGCCTGGCCTGGAAATGGCTGATCCCCCTGGCCTTGGCCAACATCCTCATCACAGGGGCCTTCAAGGTGTACCTGTGACCACCACGACCAACAACCGTCGCGTTCCCCCCGGGGTGGGGATGGCCAAGGGCCTGTGGGTCACCATCTACACCATGGTGCGCACGATCTTCCGACCCGGGAAATACCTGGCCACGATCAACTACCCCAAGGTCAAGGAGACACCGGTCCCGAGGGCCCGGGG
>JALDXM010000307.1:0-3371 GCA_032155085.1 Actinomycetota bacterium
CTCGAGATCCTCGACTCCGGTCTGCTCGCCGCGGCCGGTGAGATGGCCCGGCTGGTAGCCGCTCACCGGGACCAGCCTCAGATGGGCCGCACCTTCCTCCAGCACGCCCGACCCACCACCTTCGGCTTCACCGCAGCCGGTTGGCTCGATGCGACATTGGGACATCTCACCGATCTGCGACAACAGCGTTCCAAGCTGGTGGTGCAGCTAGGGGGGCCGGTCGGGAATCTCTCCGAGTATGGCGAGAAAGGAGTCGAGGTGACGGAGGCCCTTGCCACTCGTCTCGGCTTGGCGGCGCCGGCCATCGCCTGGCACTCGGACCGGTCACGAATCGCTGGCCTGGCGGCTGCCCTGGAGGGAACTGCCCGAACCATGGCCCGGGTGGGAATCGACGTGGCCCTGCTCGCCTCGACGGACATCGCCGAGATCAGCGTGCGCGGAGGGGGATCTTCGAGCATGGCCGGGAAGCAGAACCCGATGGACTCGGTCCGAGCGGTGGCAGCGGCCGAGATCTGCACCGCAGCGGCGCAGGTGATCACCGCAGGTCGTCTCACCGAGATGGAGCGGGGTATCGGGGGATGGCATGCGGAGTGGGGCGCCCTGCCCCTGGTCTTCCAGGGGACGGCAGCAGCCGTGGAAGCGATGACGGATTGTCTGGCCAGTCTCCAGGTGCGTTCCGACACGATGGGGGGCAGGGTGAAGTCGGAGGCACAGATCGATCCCCGTCTCATCGATCGCATCCTCGCCAACTATGAGGCTGTCTCCAAGTGACCGGCCAGACCGGATCGCTTGCTTGGGCGGAGACTGGCGACTCGTCGGCGCGGCCTCTGGTGATGCTCCATGCTCTCGGCGCCGACATGAAGATGTGGGAGCCACAGCTCCCCGACCTGGCCCGGCTGAGGAGAGTGATCACAGTCGACCTTCCTGGGCACGGCACCTCGACAGCTGCCGACGGCCCTTTCACGGTGAAACAGCTGGGAGAGGACATCCTGGCCATCGCCGATGCGGCGAGCGCCGACACGTTCGACCTGTGCGGTGTCTCGCTCGGCGGTTTCATCTCCCTGTGGCTCGCGGCTCACGCCCCCGACCGGGTGACCGCCCTGGTGGCTTCGAACACCGCTGCCCGCATCGGGAGCGAGGAGATATGGCAGGCCCGCATAGATGCGGTGGCCGAAGGGGGCATTCCGGCGGTTTCGGAGGCGGCTCTCGGCCGTTTCTTCACCCCGGGCTTTGCTGCCATCGACCCGGCGACCTATGAGAGCTCGGCCAGGACCCTGCTCGGGACCGACCCCGACGCCTACATGGCTTGCTGTGCCGCCCTCCGTGACGGCGACCTGCGAGAGCTGGTGGAGGCGATCCACTGCCCCACCCTGGTGATCGGCGGGGGCGCTGACATCTCCACCCCGCCCGAACAGTCCGAGTGGCTTCATGACCACATCGATGGGAGCAGGCTCGCCATCATCGACGGAGCGCCACATTTCCCCAATCTGGAGCGGCCCGAGGAGTGGCGCCGGCTGGTGATTGGATTCCTCACCGAGCTCGACTAACCAACCCGAAGGGCACTGGCCCGGTCGCTCACCTCGGCGGCGGTGGCCAGGAGGTGGGGCAGGAACTCATCGCGCATCCGGCTGATCGTGGCCCGGGTGGCGTGACACGAGACGTTCATCGCCGCCATGACGTTGCCCCTGGCGTTGAGGATCGGCGCAGCCAGCGACCGCACCCCTTGCTCGAGCTCCTGGTCCACCAATGCATAGCCCTGCGCCCGCACCTTCATCAGGATGGCGCGGAACTTCGCCGGGTCGGTCACCGTGTTCTCGGTCAGCTTCTCCAGCTTGATGTGCGCGATGTACTCGTCGATCTCGGCATCGGTGAGCCCTGCCAGCAGCACCCGCCCCATCGAGGTCGGGTAGGCAGGGAGACGTGAGCCGAGAGCGAGCGAGATGGTCATGATGCGCTTGGTTGGCACTCGTGCCACATAGACCACGTCGGGCCCGTCAAGGATCGACATCGAGGACGACTCATTCACCTCCTCGACCAGCCGCTCCATCGGCGCCTGGGCGAACTCGAGGATGTGGAAGGACGACAGATAGGAATATCCGAGGTCGAGCACCTTCGGTGTCAGAGAGAAGGTCCGGCCGTCCTGTTCGACGTATCCGAGCTGGGCCAGGGTCAAGAGGATCCGGCGCACGGTCGCCCTGGTCAGACCGGTCATATTGGCCACCTCACTGAGGGTGGGCGCAGGGTGATCCCTGGAGAAGGAGTTGATGACGGCCAGCCCTCGCTCCAGGGACTGGATGAACTCGCCCGACCGCTCTTCGGCCACGAGCAGATGTTAACCCGTTGTTCGCATAGCGAACATCGGTCAGCCGGAGTGTGCCGCCTCGGTGCGTGCCTTCAAATCACGAAGGATGGCGAGCTCGTCGTCGCTGGGTGGGTCGGTGACGGCGAGATCGCCGCTCACGTGGAGCTCCCAACCTGTCCTGGCCCGCACATCGTCCACTCCGACTCCGGGATGGGTTGCGACGAGAGTCAGCTCGTTGCTCGTCTCGTCGGGCCGAAGCACGCCGAGGTCGGTGATGACCTCAGTCGGCCCTCGTCCGGAGCCCTCGGGCCGGCCCTCGCCGCCACGGCCGAACCCGACCGAGGTGACGAAGTCAACCGACGGGACGAAGGCACGCTCACTGTGGCGCAGCATCACTATGACCTCGCCCGCAGACGTGGCTATCTCGGGTGCACCCCCGGCGCCGGGCAGACGAACCTTTGGCTCCTCGTATCCGCCCACCACCGTGCTGTTCAGGTTCCCGTAACGGTCGATCTGAGCCGCCGAGAGGAACCCGACGTCGATGCGGCCGGCCTGCAACCAATAGGAGAAGATCTCTGGCACCCCGACGACGAAGTCTGCCTTCTCGGCGAGCTCTCCGTCTCCGATCGACAACGGGAGAATGTCCGGGCGCGTGCCGATGGTGCCTGATTCGTATATGAGGACGACATTCGGAGCGTGGGAGAGACGGGCCAGGTTGGCCGCCTCGCTGGGAAGGCCTATCCCCACAAAGCAGACCTGGCCATCGGTCAGCTGACGCGCCGCGGTCACGGTCATCATCTCGTCCGCCGTGTACGCGTTGCGCGAGGAGTCAGCCAAGACCGCTCACCCGCCCGATGGAGGCCAGATAGGAGGCATGATCTTCGGTCCCGAAGATGTGCTCCTCGATCCATGAGTCGAATACGCCTCGATCCCGGGAGATCTCGTCCCAGGCCGTGTAGAAAGCGTTGTCCCTCGTCGAATAACCCATCGCGTAGGAGGGGTGGGCGCCATGGGGCACTTCCGCAACGGCCGACAGGGTCCACGAGGGCAGATAGACATGGTTGGGGCC
>JALDXM010000308.1:0-3356 GCA_032155085.1 Actinomycetota bacterium
ACGAGGCCGGCCTGCTGCTTCTGCAAGCAGGCTCGATCGTCCTCGTCTTCCAGCTCCTGGGCACGAGTTTCCTCAACCTGATCGTGCATCGCATCGTTTCTTCCGAGCTCGCCGGCGAGCACATAGGCGCGAGGGCTGCGTCGTCGAGGGCATTGGCGAGGCTGTTCACTCTGACCGCCGCAGGGATCATCGCCCTCGTCCTCGTGGGCATGGGGCTGTTTGCCTTGATCATCCCCGGCATATGGCTCGCCGGCTCTTTCAGCATGGTTTCCGCCGTGATCGCGATCGAGGATGTACGGCCGGTAGAGGCACTCCGCAGAAGCTTCACGTTGGTCCGGGGCAGGTGGTGGCCAACCGTCGGGTTCCTGTTGCTGGTCGGTCTATTCGGGTCGGTAGCGGCTCAACTCGTGCAGCTGGTGGCACTTCCCATCGTCGGCGCGGGCGAGGTCGGCATGGGGGCAGGGCTGGGTTTCGTCGTGCTCGTGGTCGCCCAGGGTTTCGTCGTCGCCGCCATCGCGGTGATGGCCACCCTCTGGTATGTGGATCTCCGGGCGCGGCAGGAGCCCCTGATCAGCGAGAGTCTGCGATGAGCCTGTCCAGAGCCTGCTCGGCTGCTCCCTGCTCAGCCTCTTTCTTGGACCGACCGGACCCCGATCCCAGCGCCATGCCGTTCACCTCGACGCTGGCGATGAATGTCCGCTCATGATCGGGGCCAGAGCCGTCCGTGAGGTACTCGGGGCGCTTGCCGTCTCGGGCCAGCACCTCTTGGAGACGGGTCTTGTAGTCCTTGAGCCCGGGACGTTCCGCTCTCTCCTCGATACGGCTGCCCCAGAGACGTAAGACCAGATCGGTCGCGCTCTCCAGTCCGGAGTCCAGGTAGATCGCCCCGATCACCGCCTCGAGCGCGTCGGCCATGATGGAATCCTTGTCCCTACCGCCGGTCCGCTCCTCGGCCAGCGTCAGCTCGATGTGATCGCTCAGACCGATGCTTCGGGCCACGTCGGCGAGCACCGGCCTGCTCACCAGACCAGCCCGGATCTTCGCCAGGTTCCCTTCGGGGAGGTCGGCGTACGAGTTGTACAGATGATCCGTGACTGCCAATTGCAAGACCGCGTCACCGAGGAACTCAAGTCGCTCGTTGTCGTGTCTCGAGCCATCTTCGCTGCTGACAGATCGATGCGTGAGCGCCAGTGCCAGCAATTCAGGGTCTGAAAAGGTATATCCGAACTGCTCTTCCAGGCTCATCAGGAGGCGAGACGGCTGGCGAGCCGTCCGGGGAGGTCGTGTTTCGCCCCTTCCGCCGCCATCTCCAGTGCGTTGGCAATGGCCACACGACTGGACATGCCGTGGGCGATGACCACGACCCCTTTGACGCCTAGCAACTGCGCCCCTCCGTACGTCTCGTAGTCGAGACGGCGCCTCACCTCGCCGAGGGCGGGCAAGACGGACTCCTGGACCTCGGGATCGAGAGCCGAGATCGCCTCCAACGAATACCTCACCATCACCTTGGCCGCCCCCTCCATCGTCTTGAGGAAGATGTTGCCGGTAAAGCCATCGGTGACGATGACATCCGACTTGTCCTCGGCGACGTCGCGGCCTTCGAGGTTCCCGACGAATCTGATCGGCGCCTGTTCGAGAAGGTCGTATGCCTCCTTTTCGAGGTCCCGGCCCTTTCCCTTCTCCTCACCGATGTTGAGCAGGCCGACTCGCGGGTCCTCCGCACCGAGCAGGATCTCTGCCGCAACCGAGCCCATGATTGCGAACTGGACGAGTTGCTCCGGCTTCACATCAGGATTGGCCCCCGAGTCGAGGACGATCGTGGGGCTGCCCGGGGGCGGGAAGATCGATGCGATCGAAGGCCTGGCGACACCGCTTATCCGCCCGATGTGCACCGCCGCTGCCGCCATGGCCGCTCCTGTGGAGCCGGCGGACACCATTCCGTCTGCCTCGCCTTCATCCACGAGCTTGGCCGCGACGTTTATCGAGGCGCCCGGCTTCTCACGGAGTGCTCGTGCCGGGTCGTCCCCCATCGCGATCACCTCCGGGGCGTCGACTATGGGGAGACGGGTGTCGTGCTTGGCAAGCTCGGCTTCGAGGAGTTGGGGAAGCCCTACGAGGACAACGTCTACGCCGCGTCCAGCCGCATCGACCGCGCCGGCAACTGTCTCGTCAGGGGCGTTGTCGCCCCCCATGGCGTCGAGGGCGATCCGGGCCAAGGCTCAGGAAGCCTCGATCACCTCGCGGCCGCCGTAGGTGCCGCACTCGCGACAAGCGCGATGGGGCAACTTGGGCTTACCGCATTGCTCGCAGGCAACGGAGGTCGGACGGGACACCTTCCACGCTGATTTGCGCTGTCTGGTCCGCGAGCGCGACATTTTCTTCTTGGGCACCGCCATTGGTGCTCTCCTTGGTCAGGAATCGAATAGATCTTTCAGGGTGGCAAAGGGTGAGTCGGAATCATCCCCATGACCTCCGCAAGGCTCACTATTCAAGTCGGTTCCACAGGTTGGGCAAAGTCCCAAGCAGTCCTGCTTGCACAGCGGCGTGGCCGGCACTGCCAGGGCGAGCTCGTCGCGAGCCGGGCCGGAGATGTCGACCTCGTCCTCGACGATGGCATATCCGTCCTCGTCGGGCACCCTGCGGACGTACTGCTTGGCGTCGGCGGTGATCGGCCCGTCCCACTCGGTCAGACATCGGGTGCATGTGAAATGGCCAATTGCCGTGACGGAGAAATCGGCCTCGACAGCGTCGAGGAGGCCAACCACCCGGCCCGCGACCGTCATCGGCCCGTCGACTCGGGCATCGCCGAAATCGAGGTTCACCGGGTATGTCCCCGTGAATGGCCGCTCCTTGCCGGGCGATCCGATCAAATCACCAACCGGTACCACGAGATCGTGGCTCATCTCAGAGCGGGACGTCAGGCGGCTTGGGACGGGCCTCGTGCAGTTCGTCCCGGGCATCCTGGATCTGGTCGAGGATCTGGTTGAGAATCAACTCGAGACGTTGCAGCTTCCGCTCGATCTCGTCCTCGGTCTCGAGACGGAGTCGGCGGGCCTCTCCCTCGGCTCGTCGCACCAGGATGTTCGCCTCTTCCACGGCCTCGGCCATGATGTTGGAGTCCGAGACCAGGCCGTCGGCCTCGTTGCGGGCACGATCGACGATCTCGCGAGCCTTTTCGTTGGTGCGCGCGATGAACGCCTCACGCTCGCGCACCATCCACCTCGCCGCGCGCAGCTCATCGGGTAGGTCGGCGCGGATCTTCTCCAGCATCCCGAGGAACTGCTCCCTGTCGACCATCGCATTGCCAGACAACGGGACGTTCTTCGCCTCGTGCAGGTACACGATCAAATCATCGA
>JALDXM010000309.1:0-3343 GCA_032155085.1 Actinomycetota bacterium
AGTCAGAGGCTCACGGCTCGCCAGGCGAAATCAAGGATGGTCCGGTGACTGGATGTTTCTGACTAGTCAGGCGGCGCCGAGGATCCGGTCCACGCCTTCATCGACGGTGTCGACCCAGTAGACGTCCTCCTCGAGGGCACCTGATTCGACCAGGGCCTTGGCCAGAGCCCTCCATCCCGGTCCGACCGCAACGCTGAGCCGCGGCCGGCCCCCTGTGCGACGGAGGATGTGGTTCGTGTTCCACGAGATGACCAGCTCCGCCGCAGTACCGATCGATCCAGGGAGGGTGAGGGTGGCCATCGACCGCTGCATCATGATGCCGATCCGGTCGGACAGGCTGGTCGCCTCGATGACCTCGGCCACGTACCTGTTGGCACCGGTTCGACCCGGGAACAGGGTGGGCGCCACAACCCCGATGACGTGCCCTCCGGCTTTGGCCGCTCCCATGGAGACTGCCTCCATCGTGCCCCCATAGCCGCCCGTTATGACCGGATGCCCGGCCCCGGCCAGGCGCGAGCCGGCGCGGAAGGCATCATCCCATTGCGGTGAGCCTGGCTCGGTTTGGGATGAGCCGAAGACCGCCACCGTGCCCTCCTGACTCATCCCTCCAACGCCTTCCTGATCGCCATCGCGAGCCGTTCGACGTCGATCAAGGCGTGCTTCTCGATGGCGAATTGCGGCCACGGCACATCGAAGCCGGTCACCCGGACTACCGGTGCCTGCAGTTCGTACATCGCCTGCTCGGCGACAACGGATGCGACTTCCGCGGCCATACCTGCCGAGCCTTGCGGCTCCTGGACCAGGAGCAGTCTGCCGGTCTTCCGGACCGAGTCGAGAACGGTTTCCCTGTCCCAGGGGAAGAGTGTGCGGAGGTCGATGACTTCGATCGAGGCGTCGCTGTCGGCCGCTGCCTCGAGGGCGACGGGGACCATGCCGCCGTAGGTGACGAGGGTCAGGTCGTCGCCTTCCTGTCTGACCCGGGCTCGTCCGATCGGGAGGGTGTATTGGTCGGTGGGAACTTCTTCCCGCCCCGCCCGGTAAAGCACCTTCGGCTCGAGGAAGATCACCGGGTCGTGCCCGGTGAGGGCCGATGCGAGCAGCCCTTTGGCGTCGGTGGGAGTCGATGGGCAGATGACTACGAGCCCGGGCGCATGGACGAAGTAGGCCTCGGGGGAATCGCAGTGGTGCTCGTGAGCGCCGATCCCGGCACCGTTGGGGAACCTGACAACCACGGGCACCTCGGAACTGCCCCGGGTACGGAACCGGTACCGGCCCAGGTGGCTGACGATCTGGTCGAAGGCCGGATAGACGAAGCCGTCGAACTGGATCTCGGCGACCGGCCGGGCCCCGGCCAGGGCCATCCCCACAGCGGCTCCAACGATGCCGGACTCGTTGAGCGGAGTGTCGATCACCCTTCTCTCCCCGTACCTGGCCTGAAGGCCCTCGGTCACACGGAAGACCCCGCCGGTCAACCCGACGTCCTCACCGAGAACGACCACATTGGTGTCGAGCTCCATGGCCTCGTCGAGAGCGGCGTTGATGGCCTCCGCCATGGTCATCTGCCGGGTCGGGCCTGGCCCCGGTCTGTCCTCTCCAACGACCCAAATCTCGTCGTCCTCGAACAGGGTCTGCGGTTCTCCATGGGCGTCCTGCATCTCGTGGAGTTGCTCGATGACATGTGTCGGGATCTTGTGGAACCCGTGGCGCACGGCGTCGTCCCGCCCGGGCAACGGTTCGGCTTCGATCCCGGCAATGGCAGCGGCCACCAGATCCGACGTCTCCATCTGGACCTTCTCACCTACCTCCTCGTCCCACTCACCTCTTTCCTCGAGGAACCGGCGCAGACGATCGATTGGGTCTCGCTGACGCCATATGTCTTCCTCCTCACGGGTGCGATAGAGAGTGGGATCGTCGGCAGTGGCGTGTGGCCCGTAGCGATAGGTCATCGCCTCGATCAGGGTCGGGCCACCACCGCTCCGGGCGTGCTCGATCGCGTTCTTGGTCGCCCCGTACATCGCCAGCACGTCCATGCCGTCGACCCGCACACCCTCAAACCCGTAGGCCGCCGCTTTCTGGGCGATGGTCTCCGACGCCGTCTGCTTCTCGTAGGGGACGGAGATTGCGTAGAGGTTGTTGGCACAGATGAAGATGGTCGGGGTCTTCCATACGCCGGCGAAGTTCATACCGGAGTGAAAATCGACTTCCGACGTCGCCCCGTCGCCGAAATAGACCGCGGTGACCGTGTTCTCACCGCGCATTTTGGTCACATAGGAGTACCCGACGGCATGAGGCAACTGGCTGGCGATGGGCACCGTGACGATCGCCGTTCGGTATTTCTCCATGTCCCATCGGGCGTTGGGCAGGCCCTTCCAGTAGGCGAGCAAGACGTCGATGGGAAGGCCCCGGGCCACCTGGACGCCGTGCTCCCGATAGGAAGGGAACACGAAGTCGCCCGGCTCCAAAGCGAGCGCCGAGCCGATCTGAACCGCTTCCTGTCCCTCCAGCATGGCGTAGGTCCCGATGCGACCCTGACGCTGCAAGGCAAGCATCCTGCGATCGAGCTCCCGTGAGAGGACCATGTCGCGGTACATCCGCTGATAGAGGTCGGGATCGAGCCCGGGGTCGTCACCGACCAGCCGGCCGCCCTGATCGATCACCTGGAGAGTGGTCGTCAATACCGTCGAACCATACTTTCCGGTCGCATCCCACTACCAAGTACCAAGTACCAAATACCCGGTACCTTGTCTCCATGCCGAGCATCCGGCCCGACGTCGCCGCCCTGGGGCCCTACGTTCCGGGACGGTCGATCGAGGAGGTTGCCGCCGAAATCGGCATGGCACCCGACGAGATCGTCAAGCTGGCCTCGAATGAGAGCCCAGATGGCCCTTTCCCTGGGGTGATCGAGGCCGCGACCAAGGCTCTCGCCCGATCGAGTCGCTATCCGGACGAGGACCTGCGTGACCTGAGCAGTGCCCTGTCCGAGTTCCTCGGGGTGCCCGCGGACCACCTTTGGTTCGGAGCGGGGAGTGTCGGGCTCATCGGGCACCTTGCTGCAGCCGTGGGAGGCCCCGGAACCAGCGCTGTCTATGCCTGGCCCTCCTTCATCATGTATCGAATCGCCACCCGTCTCGCCATGAGCGAGGGCATCGAGGTACCCCTCGACGAAGACCTCGTTCACGACCTCGACGCGATTGGGGAGGCGATGCGGCCGGACACCACGGTCGTCTACCTCTGCAATCCGAACAACCCGTCCGGGACGATCGTCGCTTCCGAGGCGGTTTCCGCTTTCGTCGCCTCGATGCCAGAAACCACCCTCGTGGTCATCGATGAGGCATATCACGAC
>JALDXM010000310.1:0-3334 GCA_032155085.1 Actinomycetota bacterium
TCCGACAACGTCGTCATCGCCACCGGGCTCAATCAGGCTCCTTTCGCCCCGAGCTACCCCGGGGCAGAGTCCTTCGCAGGGCGGATCGTCCATTCGAAGGAGTACCGCAATGCCGAGCCGTTCATCGGTGAGAAGGTGCTTGTGATCGGGCTGGGGAACACCGGCGCCGAGATCGCCCTCGATCTGAGCGAGGCCGGGGTCGACACGACAATCTCGGTGCGGGGTCCGGTCAACATCGTCCCTCGCGATGTCCTGGGACGGCCGACCCAGCTCACCGCCCGCATGCTGGCCCGCCTCCCCCTCGATGTCGGCGATGGCCTCGGGAAGTTTCTCCGTCGGATGACGGTCGGCGATCTGACCCCATACGGCATCGCCACACCCGAGATCGCGCCCTTGGCGCAACTTCGGGAAAGAGGCAAGACACCGGTGATCGACGTTGGGACGGTCGACGCCATCAAGAAACGGCGCATCTCCGTCCGGCCCGCTGTCCACCACTTCGAAGGAGAGAAAGTCGTGTTCGGCGACGGCGGCGAAGACCAATACGACACGGTGATCATGGCCACCGGATATCGTCCCCTGTTGCACGACCTGCTGCCCGAGGCACCTGACGCACTCGACGAGAAGGGCCTCCCTCGAGGCGTTGCCGGTGACGGGCCGAACCGTGGCTTGTTCTTCATCGGGTTCGACAACCATCGTCCCGGGGGAGTCCTGGGCACCGTCGTCGAGGAGTCGGCAGAGGTAGTCGAGACGATCAGCCGGCGCTGAGCATTGGCGCCAGGTCGCCGTTGCGGCTGACCTTCACGTCTGCCAGTCCGAGCCAAGCCGCAACCGTCTCCAGCTCAGCGCGCAGCTCCCGCCCCACCAGGTCCCGGTCGACGTCAGGCTCGGCAAAGGCACCTTTGACGAGCAGGGCTCCGGTCTGGCGATCGGACTTGAGATCGACCCGCGCCACCAGGTCGCCGTCGAGGAGGAACGGGAGCACGTAGTAGCCGTACACGCGCTTTGGCTCGGGGACGTAGATCTCGATCCGGTAATGGAAGTCCCACATGCGCTCGACCCGATCCCGGAACCAGACGAGGTTGTCGAACGGCGAGAGCAAAGCGCGACCTTCGACTCGCCGGGGCAATGTGGCCTCGGGGTGGAGGTAGGCAGTGCGGCTCCAGTTCTCCACTTCGACCTCGACCAGGTCGCCGGCGGCAGCGAGACGCTCGATCAAAGGGCGGGCCTCGGGCATCCGGATCCGGGGGTAGTCGGCGATGTCGGCAGCGGTGGCCACTCCCATCGAGCGCGCCGCGCTCCGGAGTAGCGCCATCTGAGCCTCCTCAGGGTCGAGATCCTCGGTCTCGTAGTGCTCTGCCGGGATCACCCGTTCGCTCAGGTCGTACATCCGAACGAAGTTGTGCCGCGTGGCCGTGCTGACCCTCCCCCCCATGAAGAGGGCTTCCAGGGCGACCTTTCCCTTCGACCAGCCCCACATCGAGCTGCCGTCACGCTCGCCGGGATCGTGGAGCTCGGCGGTCCGCAATGGACCCCGCTCCCTCACCTGGGAAAGGACCTCGTCGAGGTACTCGGGATGCTCCTGACGCATACGCTCCAGTCGCTGCCAGTTGAACTCTCCATTCATCCGCCAACGCCACAACGAATGATCTCGGGTCGGGATGAGCGACGCCTCATGACCCCAGTACTCGAACATCTCACCGGATCCCCACAGCCAGGCGTCGAGGCCGGCCCGGTCGTAGCTGCCGAGACGCGAGAAAAACGGCATGTAATGGGTGCGGCTGAACACATTGACCGAGTCGATCTGAACGAGGCCTATCCGATCCACGACGCGCCGGAAGTGACGGACGTCGACCCGCCCGTTCGGCCGCGGTTCGGCAAAGCCCTGGGCAGCCAAGGCGTAGCGTCGTGCTTGATCGAGGGCGAGCCTCCGCATGGGCGGGCAAAGTTAACGCCGATAGCGGACAACCGCTGTCCTCCATATGCCGGCCAACTCTGACCGCAACAAACATGCGAACATGCGCCCGTTGATCGAGCGTTACACCCTCCCCGAGATGGCCGCCGTGTGGTCGGAGCAACGCAAGCTCGAGCTGTGGAAAGAGGTCGAGACGCTCGCCCTCGAGGCCTGGGAGAGTCTGGGCAAGGTCCCTTCGGGTGTTGCGGCCGCAACCAGGGCTGCCGCTTGCCCCACTGTCTCCGAGGTGGCCGAGCGGGAGAAGGTCACCAACCACGATCTGGCCGCTTTCGTCGACATCCTCGCCGAAAACGCAGGTGGGGAAGCGGACGGGTGGGTCCACTACGGCCTCACCTCGTCCGACGTGCTGGACACCGCCGGGGGCGTCCAACTGGTCGAGTCCGCCGATCTGCTTCTCGCTGCCCTCGAGACGCTTTTCGACACCGTGAAGGCGAAGGCCGAGGAGCACCAACGGACCTACATGGTGGGCCGTACCCATGGGATCTGGGCCGAGGCC
Organism: Actinomycetota bacterium; assembly: GCA_032155085.1. Lineage (GTDB taxonomy): Bacteria > Actinomycetota > Acidimicrobiia > Spongiisociales > ZC4RG35 > JARDZU01. Next base: position 2,469 of record JALDXM010000310.1, read on the forward strand.
ACCACGTTCGGCCTGAAGCTGGCCGGGTGGGCTTTCGAGCTCGCCCGGGATCACGCCCGGCTGGTGGATGCCCGCCGGGCCGTAGGTGTCGGGAAGATCTCCGGCGCAGTCGGCACCTATGCCCACCTGCCTCCCGAGATCGAGCAGCACGTCTGTGAGGCCCTGGGCCTGGAGCCGGAGCCGGCCTCGACCCAGGTGACGGCGAGGGATCGCCACGCTCAGTATCTGCAGACCGTCGCCCTGATCGGCGCATCGATCGAACGGATGGCGACCGAGATCCGTCATCTTCAGCGGTCCGAGGTGGCCGAGGTGAGGGAGGCGTTCGGCTCCGGCCAAAAGGGCTCGTCGGCGATGCCCCACAAGCGAAACCCGATTTTGTCGGAGCGAATGACCGGCATGGCACGTCTGCTGCGCGGCTACGCCCAGGTCGGTCTCGAGAACGTCGCCTTGTGGCATGAGCGGGACATCTCCCACTCCTCGGCGGAGAGGGTGGTGTTGCCCGACGCCTCGATCGCACTTCATTACATGCTGGTCAAGTTCAACGGCTTGGTCCGGGACCTGACGGTGGATGGGGAGCGTATGGCGTCGAATCTCGAGGCGACCCGCGGCCTGGTGTTCAGCCAGGGGGTCCTCCTCGCTCTGGTCGACAACGGTCTCAGTCGTGACGCGGCATATCGCATCGTGCAGGGGCATGCGATGGAGGCCTGGGACAGCAATCGCAATCTCCGCGACCTCCTCGCGGCCGACCCGTCGGTAGATCTCGACGAGGAAAAGCTGAGTGCGTGCTTCTCGCTGAACCGGGTCGCCACCTCGGCCCAGGTGGTGTTCGACCGGCTCGCGGACTTGAAGCTCTAGATCGCGTGTCG
>JALDXM010000311.1:0-3334 GCA_032155085.1 Actinomycetota bacterium
CGTCCTATCTGGACACCGGGCTCACTGCTGAGACCCAATACTTCTACCGGGTCGTCGCTTTCAACGCGGTCGGCGACAGCCCACCGTCGGATGTCGTCGACGCCACCACCGACCTGACCCCGCCTCCCCTCCCTCCGACCGGTATTACCAAACCCTGGCTGGAAGTGTGGACCCGACCCGGAGACGCCGCCTACGGGAAACGGATCGCCGACCTGCCCATCCTCGACGCTTCGGTCCAGGTCCCCTATTCGGGTGTGGGGAAAGGCTCGATGAACCTGCCCGCCAACTATGAGCGTCTCGACGAGATCATCAAGGTCGACCCGGTCGACTCGTCGGACAGTGTCTGGTCGACGATCAAAGTCATGGACGATGAGGGCTGGCTCTACGAGTGGCTGCCCGGACCTCGGGTGCCCGCCGGAGGGAAGAGCGACACCGCGGTCGAGTTCGCCGGGGACGGTCTCGAAGCCATCTGGTCTTTCGCCCGGGTCGAACCCTGGGACTGGGACGGTTCGGACGTGTTCGCCTCCACTTTCCCCGACTGGATTTGGGGTGGCCGCAACCTGCTCTCCAATCCCGGGTTCGAGAGTTCCACACCTTCGCCGATCATCGACGAGGTCTGGATCACCGAAGACACTGCTGGAGTCGACCCGTCCGGCACCTTCACCCTCTCCGATGGGACCAACACCACCGACGCTCTCGCCTGGGATGCGGGCGCGGCAGTGGTAGAAGCCGAACTCGAGGAGGCGGGCATCTACGACGACTGTCTGGTCGCCGGCTCCGGCACCGAAGACGATCCGTGGGTCATCGAAGCGGTCGTCCCGTTCGAAGGTGTCGCTTTGAGCATCAACGATGCGGGAGTGACCGGAGGGACCGGACATATCCGCCGGGTCCAGTTCGGCTCGCTCCAGCCTTCCGGCTGGGCGAAATCAGCGACCGTCTCGGCGGGAGTGCCACGCACCTTCGGGGCTTACGATTCATGGCGGGTCACCGACGAACAAGCACACTCGGGAGACTTCTCGCTGCGGATCGACCCGGCCCTCGTCGAATCCAATTCGGTCCGCTATGCGGGAGCTCAACAGGTCGTCACAGTGAAACCGGGCGGGGTCTACCAGGCGAAAATCTGGATCTACCCGACCTCGGCCACCGACACCTACCGCTTCATCATCCGAGGCATCGACGGCGACTTCATCAAGGCCTACCCGGGCGGCCTCACCTCCGAACCGCTCACTCCGAACACCTGGCAGCAGCTGGTCATCGAAGACGTCCCGGTCGGAGCCAATTCGGCGGTCATCTTCAGGATCGCCACCACCGTCCCCGTCGGAGTCGACCCTGCCGTCTTCTACATCGACGACGCCGAGTTCAACGAAGGCATGGCCCCGACCACGGTCGGCTGCATGCTGACCGCCCTCTACGAGGACGCCGTGCTCGACCACCAGGGAGCAGGCCGCCTCGTCTGGGAAAACGAGAATGTGGGCGCGCCCTCAGAAGACTTCGCTTACCTGACCCTCGACTTCGACTGTGATGTCGACTCCAACGGGATCGCCTGGGACCGAGACGACGTCACCCAAACCTTCCGGCCTCGCATGACCTACGGCCAGGTCATCGACCAGATCGTCGAAGAGGGCGCCTACGACTGGCGGGTCGTCCCCAACCACGCCGACGTTTCCTCCCGGGTCACCAATTCGGGTCTGCGGGCCACGTTCGGTCGGATCGAAGGGTCGATCCTCGACCAGAACTGGACGACCCCCTCCTCGATCACCTCGGCGGCCATCATGAAAAACTCGGAGAGCCTGCGCGGTGCCGAATCCGTCGTCTACACCTTGGCCTCCCCCGAGCAGCGGCCTCTCCGCGCCTACCGGCCCGGCGACCGGATTTTCATAACCGACCCGCCGGTCCTCAACGAGGTCCGCCGGGTCTCCCAGATCCAACTGTCCATTTCGAAAGGCCAGACCGACGAGTTCGTCGTCCACATTTCCGACGCCATCCCCTTCCGTTTCCTCGGCGGAGCCGGAGTCAAAGTGGCTCGAGGGCTGGTCGGCCAGGCGGCCACCGACAATGCGGTCGCAGCTCTCCTCTCCGCCTACAAGCGGACCGAACGTGCCCCCCTCCCCTCGACCCGGATCTTCGGCGGAGGCGGCCAGCCCACAGTCACTGTCGCTGCTGCCGACGCCACCGACACTTCGAAAGGCAAAGCCGACCTGGTCTGCGACGGAGCCAACGACGACCAGGTCGTCCAACAGGCCTTCGAAATGCTCGGCTCGAAGGGCGGGAAAGTGGTCCTCACCGAAGGCACCTTCCATTTCGGCCTGGTCGGGATCATCACCCCCGACGCTCCCTTCCACCTCCACGGCATGGGACCGGAGGCGACCCGGATCATCGCCGACACCACCGCCCCCTACATGCTTCTCAACGGGACGACGACCGGCCAGGCCAACTATCAGCAGATCTCAGATATCGCCTTCGACGGGGCCGACGATGCGGTGACCGCTATCACCGTGGTGGCCACGCTCGGCACGGCCAACCTGGTCCTCGTCGACAACTGCCACTTCCACGACTTCACCGGCAACGGGATCTCACTGTTCCGCCCGGTCGGCTCCTGGCGACTCAGAGGGTGTTACCTGCATGACAACGGTGGTGCAGGACTCGACGCCCGGGAAGCGAACGTCGACCTGGTCGACTGTGTCCTCTTCCAGAATGCGGGCGCCGGAGTCAATCTGGCCCAGGACGGGGACGGTCTCATCTCCGGTTGCGAATTCCGGGCCAACGGCGCATCGGGGATCAACACCGGCAACGCCGTCAGCCAGGGCATCAACAACTACATCATCACCAACAACCATTTCCGCTCCAACACCGGCTTCGGGATCAACATCCAGGACGGCACCGACGGGATCATCTCGGGCAACTATTTCACCGCCAACAGCGCCGGGTCGATCGGCCTCGGCGCAGGAGCGTTCGGAGTGTCCACCGGCTATTTCATCACCGGCAACAACCAGGACGGGGCGGGCACTTTCGTCACTCCCACTGCCGGCTCTTCAGCGTTCCAATCCAACAACGTGGTCAACGGCACCCTCGTCCCCTAGTGACGATTTTCGCGACTTTCAGTATGATTGGGCGTGTTGCTTCGATGCCCGGACTGCCGGCAGGTCAACGTCGACCGGGTCGAATACCTCGAGGTCGACCTGTGGGGCTCCACCATCCGGGTCATCATCCGCTTCTGCGATTCGTGCGGGTGGTACGACCGAATCACGTCGGAGGCGATGCCAGTACCCGTGTAAAGGCCAGACGATGAAGGAGCGCTCCACCGGCGAGCTCCTGGTTCTCATCATCGCCGGGA
>JALDXM010000312.1:0-3325 GCA_032155085.1 Actinomycetota bacterium
GCATAGGCGCGGACCGCCTCCGTGTCGACGACCTGGTCTCTGGTCCCGAGCACGACCCGCTTCGGCCCGGCCGGAACCTCGGCGGGGAGATAGTCCGGGCCCGGCGCGATGCCGCAATACGGAATCGTCTCCTTCTGCCTCGCGAGCCAGCGCATTGCCATCCCGGCCCCGAACGACCAGCCGGCAACGTTCATGGGCAGGCCGATGGCTCGAGCGGCCTCCGCCGCAGCCTCCACGTCGTCGATCTCGGCGCCGCCCCCGTCGTGGGCGCCGGTCGACTCACCGGTGCCCCTGAAGTTGAACCGGAGGACAGCGAAGCCACGTTCGACCAGGCGTGCGGTGACCGACACCATCAGCGGGGACATCATGGACCCGCCTTGCATTGGATGGGCGTGACAGAACACCACTACTCCCGACGGTTCATCGGGCCGGTCCCAGCGCGATTCGAGGGTCTCCCCGTCCGATGTCACCAGGTTCAGACGCTCGATCATGTGAACGCCACCAGCAGCCAGACCGCGGCGGCCACGACGATGACGAAGCCGAGAACCGCGGTGACGATGAGGAGCCACCGTGTCTGCATGGGTTCGGGGAGGGTAACCCCGGGCACAACTAGGCTCCGATCTGCAGTCGCACCGAAAGGGACAGGTTGCCTGACATCGTGATAGTGGGCGGCGGGCCCGGCGGCTACGCCGCCGCCTTGTATGCGGAGAACTTTGGCCTTTCGGTCACATTGATCGACAAAGAGCGCCCCGGCGGCACCTGTCTGCTTCGCGGCTGCATCCCTGCCAAGCAATGGCTCTACATCGCCGAGGTGTTCACGACCGTTGCCCATGCCGCCGAGTTCGGGGTCGATGCAGGGCAGCCAAACCTCGATTGGGAGGCAGCTCTCGCCCGCAAGAACCAGACAGTCGAGGGTCTGGTCCGTGGCCTGGGTGGTCTCCTCAAGAAGAAGGGCGTCGAGGTGGTCGAGGGATACGGCCGGCTCGCCGGGCCGGGCAAAGTCGAGATCGAGACCGGTGAAGGCCGCAACACCGTCGAGGGCGATGCAGTGATCCTGGCTTCGGGGTCATACGCCCGGACCATCCCCGGATATGACTTCGATGGTGAGAAGATCGTCAGCTCCGATCATGCACTCGACTGGCCGGCCCGTCCGAACAGGGTGGCGATCGTGGGCGGAGGAGTCATCGGCTGTGAGTTCGCTTCGTTCCTGGTCGATCTCGGCAGCGAAGTCCACGTGTTCGAGGTCATGGATCAGATCGTCCCCGGCTCCGACCCCGAGGCGGCCAAGCAACTGCAGCGTCAGCTTCAGAAGCGCGGGGTGAAGTTCCACATCGGCGTAGGCGTCGACGCCCCGAAGGTCGATGAGACGGTGGTAGTGCCGTTTGGGGAGGAGAGCGTCGAGGTCGACGTGGTACTTGTCTCCGTGGGAAGGGGCCCCAACACAGACGACGTCGGTCTGGACACCGTTGCCGCCGAGGTCGACAAGGGTTTCGTAGTTGTCGACCCGGCCACCATGGAAACCGCCCAACAAGGTCTCTACGCGGTTGGGGACATCGTGGGCGGAAGCCCTCAGCTTGCCCATGTCGGATTCGCCGAAGGCATCTCGGCGGTGACCCACATCGCCACCGGCGAGGCAAGGCCGGTCGACTACCGGGCCATTCCCCGGGTCACCTACACCCACCCCGAGGTTGCCGAGGTCGGGCTGACCGAGGCCCAGGCCGCCGAACGTGGCATCGAGGTCGAGACGGCGAAGCACGCCCTGAACGGTGTGGGCCGGGCGATCATCATCGGTGACAACCAGGGCTTTGCCAAGGTGGTGTCCGAGAAGGGTGGGCCGGTCATCGGCGCCACCGTCGTCGGCCCACATGCCGGTGAGATGATCCACGAGTTGATGTTCGCGGTGGGCTGGGAAGCGCTGCCCTCGGAGGCGGCCGCCTTCATCCATGCCCATCCGAGTTTGTCCGAGGTGGTCGGCGAGACACTCATGTCCGCCGCCGGCCGCAGTCTGCACTGAGAGGAGAGACGTTGGCCACGACGGTATCGATGCCACAACTGGGGGAGACGGTCACGGAGGGAACGATTCTCCGCTGGGCGAAACAGGTGGGTGACACGGTTGCCGAGGACGAGGTCCTCGTAGAGATATCCACGGACAAGGTCGACACCGAGGTCCCGTCGCCGGCAGCCGGGACGATCCTCGAGATCCTCGTCGCCGAAGGTGACACCGTCTCGGTAGGCACTCCGCTGGTGGTCATCGGGGCCGAGGGTGAGGAGGCCGGTGCCACCGACGATGGAGGGCAAGAGGCATCAGCCGAAGTGGAGCCGGCCAAGGAAGAGGCTCCGGTCGAAGAAGAGGCTGCGGCTGTGGAGTCGTCCCCCGAAGAGGAGGCACCGGCCGCGCAGGCACCGGCTGCGGAAGAGCCGGCGGCAGCGGAGCCAGAAGAGAAGGAGAAGCCGAGCGAGCCCGACGTCGATTCATTCTTCGCCGAGCCGGATGAGACGGAGAAAAAGCCCAACCTGCTCTCCCCGGTGGTGCGTCGGCTGATCCGGGAGAACGAGATAGACGTGGCCCAGCTCACCGGCACCGGAGAAGGTGGCCGCATCACCCGCAAGGATGTCGAGGCATACATGGCGTCGGGAGCCGCCAAAGAGGAGGCGCCCGCCCCGGCCGAGCCCGAAGCAGCTCCTGCTCAACCTGCCGCGGCCGAACCTGCCCCGGCCGAGAAGGCTCCCGCTCCGGCGGCAGCCGCGGCCGCGGTGCCGTCCGGGCCTGGCGGCGAAGAGGTGGAGCTGGACCGGATCCGCGTCCGCACCGCGGAGAACATGATCAAGGCCAAGCAGACCGCTGCTCACGTGTGGACGTCGGTCGAGGTCGACTTCGAACGTGTGGAGCGGGTCCGTCAGGCCCGCAAGGATCAGTTCAAGAAGACGGAGGGCTTCTCGCTCACCTATCTCCCATTCATCTCGAGGGCGACGATCGACGCACTTAGAGCGTTCCCGGTGGTCAACAGCTCTTTCGATCTCGAAGGGAAGAAAGCGGTGTTCCACGGCAACATCGACCTGGGCATCGCGGTCGATCTCGATCAGAAGGGCCTCGTCGTGCCTCGGGTGCGTAACGCCGATGGGCTCCGGCTCGTCGGGATCGCACGCTCGATTCGTGACCTGGCCGACCGGGCACGGGACGGGAAGCTCGGCGTCGATGACCTCACCGGGTCGACCTTCACGATCACCAACCCCGGGCCGTTCGGCTCCTTCATGTCGGCACCGATCATCAACGTGCCCAACGTCGCGATCCTCTCCACCGACCCCGTGGCCAAGCGACCGACGG
>JALDXM010000313.1:0-3319 GCA_032155085.1 Actinomycetota bacterium
CACCACGGCGCCCGACGACGGTCCCACCCTGACTGAGGCGGGCGAGCCCGGTGGCGGGGGCGGAGCTACCACCACCGTTGCAGTAGGCGGTGGCACCTTGGAGCCCGGTCAGGTGACGAGCACCACCGGGGAGCCATCGACCACCGGTGATCCCGGCGAGGAGACTTCGACCACCGGTGACGACGTGGCCGGCGGGTCCGAAGAGACCCTTCCCTACACGGGGGCGGGTGACATGACCATGGGCGGCATGGCCGGGATGCTCATGGCCGCCGGCATCGTGATCCTGTTCCTGTTCAGAAGGAAGTCAGACAGCGAGTAGCGCTCGGGTCAACCGAACGAACCGGCCACCGGCAGCAATGGGGGGTCGCCAAGCACGAATGAGTTGTCGGCGATCCCCTGGGTGTTGGTGTAGCGGAAGTAGAAGGTGGAGTTGCCCGGTCGGAACAGCGCTGGGGTGGAGAATCCGACTCCGGTCCAGTCCCCGGCGACCAGTCGATCACCCGGGTCACCAAACAGGTACTCGTTGTCGGCAATTCCCTGGGTGTGAGTGTTGCGGAAGTAGACCAGGCCCGTGGTCTCACGATGGAGTCCCACGGTGTCGATGCCGTTGCCGTCGAAGTCGCCGGCGAACGGCTTGTCGCCTGGATTCCCGAAGAAATAGGAAGTGTCGGCGGCGCCCACTCCTGTGTCGCCCGACCCGAGCTCGTTGATCACATATACCCGGCCCTCAGAGGGGCGATAGATCGAGACGGTGTCACACCCGTCGCCGTCGAAGTCGCCGGCTATGGGCAGGTCGCCCGGATTCCCGAAGAAGTAACGCACGTCGGCCACACCTTGGGTGTTCTCGTTGCGCAAGTACACGAACCCATCGGATCGCCTGTACAACCCCGGGGTGTCGATTCCGTCGCAGTTCCAGTCACCCGCGAAGGGGCTGTCACCGGGATTGCCGTAGAAGAACGAGCTCATCACACCACCTCGACGCAGGTGCCAAATGCCGCTGGCCGGATCGACCAACCCGATGTCTTCCTTCGCCGGGCCGAACAAGAAGTCCCGTCCGGTGTCGAACTTCAGAAGCACTGCATCGCCGGCATCCAGGACGAGGTTCGCTCTTCGCAGGTTGCCGCCGATGTTCTGCAAGGGAAGATCGCCGCGCACCCCATCGCTTGAGCGGAGCACTCGCATGTGGTCTCGGGGGAGCCAGCCCGGCGCCGCCGAGAAGTCGAAGTTGAGATGGATGGTCCCCACCGAGCTCGACCCGGGCAGGGGGGGATTGGGCCGGTCCGTGGAATGGGTGTGGCGTGCGTTTTGCACCATCACATACCGCTCGCCGAACTCGTCGACGAAGAATCCGACGAGGATCTCGAGCGGTTGCTGATTCGGGGCCGGGCCTACCGAGAAAAGGTACGGGAACCCGCCCGCCCCGGATGTGTAGGTCTGCATCGCCACTGGTTGCTCACTCAGCTGGTGGTTGGCCCTGATGAACCTGACATCGGTCGAGGTGAGACGGGTGATCGCCTTGCCCAGGTTGGCGAGACGCCGGTTCACCTCGCCGATCATGCCGTGGTATTTGGTCGGGGACGAAGACCACGTGCCGGTCGGCTGGTTGATGATCGATCCTCCCCATTGCGTTGCGGTGGGATGACCTTGGGCCGCGGCCTGATAGATGAACCAGAAGTGCCCGGAGTAGCCAAATGTGAGACCGGCCATTGCCTGCCAGAGGAGATCAGACTGGGTCTGAGTCACCTGGCAGTCGGTCTCTGGTCCCACATAGGCGTTCAAGTAGTTCCAGTAGGGGACACCTTTGGAAAGGGCGGCCTTGCGGAAGGTCTGGAGAACCGAGTAGTGGGAGGACTCGTAGTTGTAATCGGCGGTGGCAACCAGATCGACCTGAGGAGACGCCAGGTACGCGTTGATGATCTGGTTCCGCCCGGCTGCGTCCTGCCCGCTGGGATCGGGAGCCCAGTAGCTCAGGTTGGTGAACAGCAGAGCCTCGGGATCTCTGGCGCGAACCCGGTTGATGCCGTTCAGGATCTCATTGACCTGGTCGACTGAGGTTGGCTCGTCGCCGACCTGGAAACCGATCCGACCCGGGGTGTTGGGACCCAAACCACCCATCAATTGACCTGAGTCGACAAACTCCGACCCGTTCCAGACCTTCGAGTTGCCAGTCGTGTTCAGCCAGGAGAGGAACCCGGCGCCACGGCGATGCTTCAGCCAGCCCTCGACCTGCGGCGGCCCGTCCTCCCAGACATGGACAGAGTTGGCCCCAAACGGCTCCATGTATCGATCCACAACCGCAGCAGGCGGGTTGGGCAGGCTGGGCACCAGCGACGTGATGGGCATCGGGTGCTTGCGCAGCCATTCCTTGGCCCTCGTGCTGGTCACCGCCAACGGGGCGAACTCAGCGTCGGGCTCGACGGCCTGCAGTTGGAGACTTGGGCAGGGAGGAGTCTGCGCCGTGGCCCGCTCGCCTGGTACGAACAGGGTGGTGGCCGCGAGGACGAGGACGAGGCTCGTCCTGCGAAGTCGGGTGCCGGCCGACATCGGCGTCACCATAGGTTGGGTTCATTCTTATGCCGAAAAGGTGGGCTATTCGGTGAGGAGACGCTGATACAGGGCCAGGTTCTCGTTGTCGAAGCAGACGAAGCAGATCAGCTCGACCGGCTCCGGCTCTTTCTTGATCCACTCATCTACGGTGTCAAGCGCGATCTGAGCTGCGAGCGGCTTGGGAAACCCGTAAACCCCGGTCGAGATGTTGGGGAATGCGACGCTGATCGCCGATACGCCCCTGGCCAGAGCGAGACTGGTTCGGTAGCAGGATGCGAGCAGTTCGCCAGCTTCACCCTCGCCGACCTTCCCCCAGATGGGCCCGACTGTATGGACCACGTGACGCGCCGGCAGTCTCCCGGCGGTGGTGATGACCGCCTGGCCGGTCGCCAGCGGGCCCTGGCGGTCCACAATCGCCTTGCAGTCTTGGCGAATGGCTGGGCCCCCCGCCCGATGAATGGCACCGTCCACCCCACCGCCACCCTTCAGCGAGGAGTTGGCGGCATTTACGACGACGTCCACCTCGAGCGTCGTGATGTCGGCCTGAATCGCCTCGAGCCGGGTCATCGCCCGACTGTACGTCCACAGGGTCCGTTGGGAATGGCTCCACCGGGCCTTGATTACGACCGGCGACTGCCGGGTAGGACCTCGATCGTCTGAAGAGGAGGAAAGGTGGAAGCCGATCAGAGGAATGCCCGGATCTTCGGGCTGCTGTTCATTGTCACGTTCCTCACATCGATCCCGGCTGCGCTCATCTTCGACTCGGTAGTCC
>JALDXM010000314.1:0-3318 GCA_032155085.1 Actinomycetota bacterium
CCGCCTCCCTCAGTGGCTTCGATGGCGCCGACCATGGCAGCGAACTCCGCGTCGGGGACCAGACCCCCGTTGTGGATGGCGGCGGCCTTGACCTGTTCGAGGAGCCCGGCGTGCCGGTCCTCGGCCACGTCGAGACCGAGTTCCTCTGCCTTGATCTTGATGCTGGCCAGCCCGCTCTTCTTGCCCAACACGAGGCCACGACGGGCGCCGACCAGGGTCGAGGAGTATGGCTCGATGGCGACCGGGTCGTGGAACTGCGCCGCCACCGCCCCGCTCTCCCGTATGAACAGGTTGTGACCGGTCACCGGCTTCCACGGGGCGAGCTCGTAGCCGGAGAGCCGACGTACCGTCTCCGCCACCTCGGAGATGTGTTCGAGACGAAGTGAGGTCTGGGCCCCGTAGATCGCCTCGATGGCGATGGCGAACTCGGCGAGATCGGTGTTGCCGGCTCTCTCACCCATACCGTTGATCGTGCCCTGGACCCAGTCGGCTCCGGCCCGCACTGCCTCGATGGATCCGGCCGTGGCGAGCCCGAAGTCGTCGTGACCATGCCAGTGGATCGGGATATCAGGCCCCACCCAGTCTCGGGCTGCCCGGATCAGGCCGGCTGCGGCCTCTGGTGCGGCGATGCCAAGGGTGTCGACGAGGGCGATCTCGGTCGCACCCGATGCGACCGCCGCCTTGTACAGCTCCTCGAGGAAGCTCAGGTCGGCCCGGCTGCCGTCGACCCCGAAGAAGCAGACCTCGATGCCGTTCTCGCTGGCGTGTTCCACCGCGGCGCAGATACGGCCGGTCACCTGGTCGCGGTCGAGGCCATACGCGGCAAGCTTGCCGTCGCTCACCGGAGCCTCGATGACGGCCCCCTTCAGGCCAAGGTCGACGAGCTGGTCGACATCGGCAGGGACGGCCCGGGAGAAGCCCCAGATCTCGGCTTCGAGCCCGGCGTCGAGGATCAGCTCGAAGGCGTGATAGTCGTCTGCTGAGACCCGGGGACATCCAGCCTCGATCCGGTCCACCCCAAGCCGGTCGAGAGCGCGGGCGATCTCCAGCTTGGCCTCGGGGGATAGAGCCACGCCCACTGTCTGCTCCCCGTCGCGGAGTGTCGTGTCGTATATGCCGACACTCCGGTCGAAGGCCGCATCATGGGTTGCGTCGTTTATCTGTCCGGTCCAAACCTTGTCGCGGTCCAGCATCAATCCCTCGATCCCTTAGCAAATATCAATGATAAACCTTGCTCGATTGGGGCTGCTCAGTTGGGGCTCCACCCCGGGTTGTAGAGGTGGCAGGACACGGTGTGGCCCGGTTCGATGACGGTGAGTGGAGGGAGCGTCTCGCATATCTCCATGGCGTGTGGGCTTCTGGTGCGAAAACGACAGCCCGAGGGAGGGTCGAGCGGGCTGGGCATCTCCCCTCGGATCTCCAGCTTCTCCTTGCGCATCCGGGGATGGGTGGGCAGGGCGGCGTCGAAGAGACCCTTGGTATACGGATGATGGGGCTGTTCGAAGATCTGCTCCACCGAGCCCGACTCCACGATGCGCCCCATGTACATCACCGCCACCTGGTCGGCCACATAACGGACTGTCGCCAGATCGTGGGAGATCAACAGGAAGGCAGTCTCGAGCTCGGCCTGGATGTCCTTCAACAGGTTCATCACCTGGGCCTGCACCGAGACGTCGAGGGCCGACACCGGCTCGTCGAGGACGAGGAGGCCGGGCTCGGTGATTAGGGCGCTGGCCAGGGCGACCCGCTGACGCTGGCCCCCGCTGAACTCATGGGCGTAGAGATCACCGTGCCAGCGCTGCATGCCGACCTTTTCCAGGGTGCTCCCCACCCGCTCCCGCACCTCGTCCTTGTGGATGCGACGGTTGGCCACCAGGGGCTCGGCGACGATGTCCCTCACCCGCATCCTGGGGCTGAGCGAGGCCCAGGGGTCCTGGAACACGGCCTGGACCCGGGTCCGGAACCATTTCAGATCCGCCCCCTTGAGGGCGAGCACGTCCCGGTCCTCCAGGATCACCTTGCCGGTGGTCGGAGTGCGGAGCCGGAGGACGAGACGGGCAGTGGTGGTCTTCCCGCAGCCGGACTCGCCGACCAGGGCGAGAGTCTTCCCCTTGTCGATGCTGAAGCTGACCCCGTCTACCGCTTTGACATGGCCGATGACCTTCCCCCCGTATTGCCCCTGGGACACCGGGTAGTGCTTGCTCAGGTCCTCGACTGTCATCAACGGCTCGCCCACGGCGCCTCCTCACTCCGCCAGCAGGCGGCGACGTGGCCCTCGGCCAATGACTCGGTCGGCGGATACTCGTCGTGGCATTTGTCGATGGCGTAGGAGCATCTGACCGCGAATCGACACCCGACCGGGAGGTCGGTCAGTGACGGTGGCTGGCCCTCGATCGACTGGAGACGGGTGGCCTTGAGGTCGGTCTTGGGTCGCGAATCGAGCAGGGCACGGGTGTAGGGATGGCGGGGATGGTCGAAGATCTCCTCGACCGGGGCCTGCTCGACAAACCGGCCGGCATACATGACCGCCACGTTGTCGCACGTCTCGGCCACGACTCCGAAGTCGTGGGTGATGATGATGATCCCGACCCCGGTCCGGTCTTGGAGGTCCTTCAGCAGTCTCAGGTACTGGGCCTGGATGGTGACGTCGAGGGCGGTGGTCGGCTCGTCGGCGATCAGCACCTGGGGCTGGTAGGCCATCGCCATGGCGCCGACGATCCTCTGTTTCATGCCCCCGCTCATCTGATGCGGGAAATTCTTCAGCCGTCGCTCCGGTGCCGGCACGTGGACACTCTTCAACGCCTGGAGCGAGCGTTCCCGGACCACGTCGTCGTCGGCGTCCCGGTCGTGGACCCGGATCGCCTCCTCCAACTGATTGCCGACCGAGAACACCGGGTTGAGCGACTGTTGCGGGTCTTGGAGGATCATCGAGATCTCCTTCCCCCGGACGCTTCTCATCTCCTTCTCACTCAGGCCGATGAGGTCGCGGCCGTTGAGCACCACCCTCCCGCCCACGATGCGGCCGGCGGGCTCGGGCGGCAGACGCACCAGGGAAAGGGCCAGCATGCTCTTGCCGCTGCCCGACTCGCCGACGATGCCCAAGGTCTCGCCCGCCTTCAGCGTGAAGGAGACCCCGTCGACCGCCTTGGTGGTCCCCCAACTGGTGAAGAGATAGGTGCGAAGGTCCTCGACTTCGAGCACGGGCGCGGAATCCGGCTTGGGGACCATCGCGTCGAGGTGCTGGGCGGTCATCAGCGTCCTCTCTGTCTCATCTTGGGGTCGAGGAAGTCCCGCAGCCAGTCGCCCATCAGGTTGAGG
>JALDXM010000315.1:0-3311 GCA_032155085.1 Actinomycetota bacterium
GTGCGCAAGTCCCCCTACTGGCACCTTTCCATGGAAGCGGGCTGCTGGCGGGCAACCGTCTACAACCGGATGTACCACCCGCGAGGCTATGTGAAGCCCGAGGACGGCGGGGCGATGGTCGAGTACGACTCCCTCGTCAACCACGTGACCATGTGGAATGTGGCGGTGGAGCGTCAGATCCAGGTCAAAGGGCCGGACGCCGAGGCATTCGTCGACTTCGTGATCACCCGGGACGCCACCAAGATCGAACCGATGCGGGCCCGGTACGTCATCCTCTGCAACGAGGAGGGTGGTGTGCTCAACGACCCGGTCCTCCTCCGCCTCAGTGAGGATGAGTTCTGGTTCAGCCTGGCCGACACCGATCTCATGCTCTGGCTCCAGGGTGTGAACGTGGGCAAGGGGTTCAACATCGAGATCGCCGAGATCGACGTGTCGCCGGTGCAGATCCAGGGCCCGAAATCGATAGACCTGATGATCGACCTCCTCGGCCCGGCGGTCGCCGACGTGCCCTCCTACGGGTTGATCACGGGCGTGATCGCCGGTCACGATGTGATCGTCTCGCAGACTGGCTTCAGCGGGGAGAAGGGTTACGAGATATACCTCCGCGATGCCACCCTCCACGCCGAGGACCTGTGGAATGCGGTGCTCGAGGCAGGGAAGGCCCACCAGCTGGCGGTGATCGCTCCTGCCCATCACCGGCGGATAGCGGCCGGCATCCTCTCCTGGGGCCAGGACATGGACTTCGAGACCAACCCTTTCCAGGTCAACCTCGGCTATCAGGTGCCGCGCACGAAGGCCGCCGATTATGTCGGCAAGGCAAAGCTCGAGGAGATTCGCGACGCGATCGAGGCAGGGAACCCTCCCTTCACCCACCAGCTGGCCGGCTTGGTCCTCGGGGGTCACCCGATTGTCGACTACGCGCCCGACTTCTGGATCATCCGCGATCTCGACGAGAACCCGATCGGTTTCATCACGTCTCCTTGGTACTCACCCGAGCTGGAGACCAACATCGCGATGGGCTTCGTACCCGTCGCATTGGCCGAGATCGGGACCGAGCTGAAGGTGAGCCTTCCCGATCTGTACTCGATCACACCAGGGGAGTCTGTGCCGGCTGAGGTCGTCGAGATGCCTTTCCGCCCCTCGGTGAACCCCAATCAGAGGGAGCGCCTCAAGGCCAAGGGGCTGGACGCAGCCGTCTAGTGGCCCTCGCCCTATTTGAGCGACAGACCACTAGGGTCGGCCAACAGCCACTTCGCAAGGCAAAGGCCGCGCCACGAAGGAAGGGAGAGAGCCCGTGACCGACCGAATCCTCATTCGCGGCGGGATCGTTCTGACGCAGGATCCCGCACTCGGCGAGATGCCGAACTCGGACGTCCTCATCGAGGATGACAAGATCGCGGCCATCGGCGCAGATCTGCCCGCCGACGATGCCCGGGTCATTGACGCCACCGGCGACATCGTCATCCCTGGATTCATCGACACCCATCGTCACACCTGGGAGACCTGCATCCGGACCTGTGCGCCCGACTTCGCCCTGATCACGTACTTCAGCGCCATCCTCGACAAGTTCGCTCCTCACTATCGGCCAGAAGACGTCCACTCGGCTACCCAATGGGGAGCCCTCGAGTGCATCAACGCCGGCATCACGACGCTGGTCGACTGGGCGCACATCATGAACACTCCCGAGCACGCCGACGCCTCGGTGCAGGCTCTCAAGGACACCGGTATCAGGTCGGTCTTCGCCTACGGCTTCCCCAACACGTCGTTGGTCGACTGGTGGTTCGGGCCCGATTACACCGGGAGCGTCCTCACCTCGGACGGTGACGAGGCCCGCCGTCTCAAGTCCCAGTACTTCGCCTCGGACGATGGGCGGATCACGATGGGCCTGGCCACGCGCGGACCAGGCTTCTGCAAGCCCGACGTCGTCCAACACGACTGGGATCTGGCCAAGGAGCTCGGCATCAACATCACGGTGCACGTCGCAATGGACCGGTTCGGCTACACCAAAGGCCAGATCACCACCTTGCGTGACATGGACCTCCTCTACCCGGGCACGACCTACGTGCACGCCTCTCACTTCACCGATGAGGAGTGGCAGCTGGTGGCCGATTCTGGTGGGAACGTCAGCCTGGCACCTCAGATCGAGATCCAGATGGGCCACGGATGGGCGCCGGCCACTACAGCCCTCGGCTATGGCGTCCCGATCGGGCTGTCCTCGGACGTCGCCACCACCGCCTCGGCAGACCAATTCACCCAGATGCATGCCGTGTTCGGGTCGGAGCGGGGTCGCAAGCACCAGGAGGCCTGGGAGGCCGACCTCGATGGCCTCGAGGCGTCGCCTGGCCTCATCAGCTCACGCCAGGCCCTGGCTTGGGGAACCATCGGTGGGGCAGAGGTGGCGGGCCTCTCCGATCGCACCGGCTCATTGACCCCCGGGAAGAAAGCGGATGTCGTCATCCTCGACGGGTCGGCGGTCAACATGGCCCCGCTCATCGACCCCGTAGGCGCGGTTGTGTGCGCGGCTGATATTTCCAACGTCAAGACCGTGCTCGTCGACGGCGAGGTCCTGAAGGAGGACTTCAAGCTGAAGGCCTCGCTCGACGTGCCACGCCGGGCAGTTGAGGAATCACGCGACTACCTCCTGGAGAAGTTCGGCGAGCCTGAGCCGGGCTGGCTGGTTCCCTCCGGCTGAGTCTGACCGATTAGTCGGCCCTCGAGCCAGGAACTCGGTCGAGAAGGGTCACCGAGGCAAGCGCGCCTGCCAGGGCCAAAGCATGTCCGGTCAGTGCGACCCATATCCCGGTTCCAAGGACCACATCCAATACGCCACCCAGCAGCGCACCGATGGCGAAGCCGACCCAGGCTCCTACCAGCGCGGCGAGGGCAGATCTCCAGGTGCCATGCCCGGTCAGCTTCGCCCCTAGCCCGACAACCAGCCCTATCGCTGTCACAGAGAATGTTGGGAACATCGCTCCAACGTATGGCCGGCAAGAGCCGCCGCCTATTGGGAGGAACCCTGGATCTACCCCGATAGGGTCAGGCAGGGTTCCGGCTACGAGGTGATGGTGATCCCCACTGATCGAATGGATGACGTTAAGACGATCGACCGGGAGGAGTTGATGGCAAAGCTCGACCGTGGCGATCAATTCCGACTGGTGATGGCCCTCAACGAGTGGGCATTCAGGGCCAAACACATCCCCAGCTCGGAGCATTTCAACACGGCCGACGAACTGTTCGCCTCGCTGCAGCCCGACGACGAGATCGTCGTCTACTGCACGAGCCCCGAATGCCACTCCAGCGTCGCCCTGTAT
>JALDXM010000316.1:0-3305 GCA_032155085.1 Actinomycetota bacterium
GCGCCGTTCTGATACTGCGTGATGTCCTGACGTGGCGGGCCGACGAGGTGGCCGAGTTGCTCGAAACCACGACGGCATCGGTGAACAGTGCGCTGCAGCGGGCGCGGGCCACGCTCGCCGAGCTGGGCCCTGCCGAGTCGGATCCGTTCCGTCCTCTGGACGATGAGCAACAGGCCTTCCTCACCCGATACGTCGACGCCTTCGAGCGATACGACCTCGACTCGCTGGTCGAGCTGCTTCACGCTGACGTGATCCAGTCGATGCCTCCTTACGCCATGTGGTTGCAGGGCCCGGACGAGGTCAGAGGGTTCTTTCTCGGGACCGGGATCGGTTGCCGGGGGTCGATTGTGGTCCCGGCAGGATCGGCCAACGGCCTACCCGCCTTTGGCCAGTACAAGCCGGATCCGGATGGGGGGCACGCCCCCTGGGCGCTTCAGGTTCTCGAGATGTCAAACGGTCGGATCGCCGGGCTCAACTTCTTCCTCGACACCGAGCGGCTCTTCCCACTCTTCGGCCTTCCGCTCACCCTGGACGAGTGAGTCCTCGTCGAGCCCGCACCAGGTCAGCAGCTCTTCGAGCTGGGGTGTGGCCTCGATGAGACGCAACACGTAACCCATGTGGGCCACCGCCATCCGGAGACGGCACAACGCATCGACCGTCCCGAGATTGGGCGCCACGACCGCACCCACGTGACAGGTCACGACAGGCCGGTCTTGGCCGTCCGGGTGGGCCGGAGGGGTGGGCACGTCCGGGCCGGGTGGGGTGGGTGTGTCATCCTCAGGCAATGTGATTAGAGACTCCCGATGACGGGGAAACTCATCTCATCGGGTCGAAAGGAGAACAGATGTTCGCCAACACCCAAGCGTTTAGCGGGTTCTCGGTCGACGACATCGAGGCAGCGAAGGATTTCTACGGCGGCGCGCTCGGCCTGGAAGTCACCGAGGAGAACGGGATGCTGAGCCTGCAGATCCACGACGGTGGTCACATCCTGGTCTACCCGAAGGATGACCACGTCCCGGCGACCTTCACCATCCTCAACTTCCCGGTTGACGACATCGACAAGGCGGCCGACGAGCTCGCCTCACGCGGGGTGAGCATGGTCAGATATGAGGGGGTCGATCAGGACGAGAAGGGGATCGTGCGTGACTACGGGCCACCCATTGCCTGGTTCCTCGATCCCGCCGGGAACGTACTTTCCATCTTGCAGGAGTAAGAGCCGCCCCGGATCAGAGCTGGCCCGAACTGAGCGGCCCGGACAATGTCGCCATGTATTCCGGGTCGTCATACCGGTCGAGCAAGAAAGCCCCGGCGTAGTCGGGCAGTTCGGCCCCGGCGACATGACGGGCGAGCAGGTCAGCCGCGCCGGCCGCCACCATGACGCCGAATCCGGAGAAGCCGGCCAGGAGGTGGAACCCTGCCGGGCCGGCGGGCCCGATCAGCGGTCGGTTCTCCCGAGTCTTGGTGTAGTAACCGCCATCAACGGTGGATTGGGGGAGACGGTCCCGATACACGGTGAGGCCGGGGACCATCGTGGACAGCCCTCGCAACACCACCTCGGGGTACAACGAGTCCTCGGGCACCGGCCAGACCGGCTCGCTGACCACACCGTGGTACTCCCACAATCCGAGCAGATAGGGAGAGTCGCTCCCGCCCTCCGGGCGCCCATGACAGAACACGGGCAGCTCACCGAGAAGGTCCTGCCGTCCCTCGGCTTGGAGCGCTTCCCGCTCGTCGTCGGACCATTCGAGGGTTTGGGTGTCGCTCCAGATGATCATCGGAGCGTCCCGGGGCACCACCCCCAGGTGATCCCGGCAGGCGACCTTGAGGTGCAGCTCCGAAAAGATTGGCAGCGGGACCCCGGCCAGCGCCGCCACCTGGTCTGCCATTGGCCCAGCCGCGTCGACAACGGCGGGCGTCTCGAATTGCTGGCCCCCCTTGGTGTGGACCGAGCGCACCCGCCCGGTCTGGGTCTCGATGCCGACGACTTCATCGACCACGAGCTCGAGCCCGTGTGAACGGCCCTGTTCCAGCATCCAGGCCCCGAGCTGTTGTGCGCTGAACCAGCCGGCCCGACGGACGTGCACGGCCCCCACCGCTTCCGGCGTTATGTAAGGGAAGTGCTCGAGCACCACCTCGGGGCCGACCAGGATGTCCGCCCCTTCCGGAGCCCCTGCGAACCCGTCGGGGGGTGATTCCCGGTAGGGGATTGGCCCGGGGTGGAACCGCACCGGGCCGGCGCCCAGCGTGGACGTGTGGTGGGCGTCCTCGACCATCTGCTGGAACCGCTCCTCCTCGGCGGTCACGAACAGGTATCCGCGGCGGTTGAGGCCAAAGACGTTCCCTGACTCGGCCGCCATCTTCTCCAGGAGGTCGATGGAGCGGCTCATCAGGCCGACCATCGGCCGATTGGGCCACCAGTTCCTGTAACACTCGGTCGACTTGTCGGAGGTCAGCGTGAGCGGCGGACGCGGGTCGATGACGACAACGCGCCCGATCGCGTGTCGCACCGCCAGTTCGTATCCGGCCGAGACTCCGGCGATCCCGGCGCCGATGACGACTACGTCGGCAGCCCGGCTCAACTCGACGTGGTGAGATGCTCCCGGACCCTGGCGGCAACGGCCGGGCCGGTGTAACCGAGTTGCTCGGCGATCACTGTGTCCGGGGCCGACTCGCCGAAATGATCGATGCCCAGGATCAGGCCATCCGAGCCCACGATGCGCTCCCAGCCGAAGCTGGCTGCGGCCTCGACCGCCACCTTCGGACCATCGCCGAGCACACTCGACCGATAGGCCTCGTCCTGTTTCTCGAACAGCTCCCAGCAGGGGAGACTGACCACTCGAGCCGAGATGTCGTCGCGCCCCAACTCCTCGGCCGCGTCCAACGCGACGTGCACCTCGGAGCCACTGGCCACGATGGTCACGTCCCCACCCTCCCTCAGCACGTATCCGCCCCGGGCCACTCCGGCCTTGTCCGTGTCGAGAATCGGCACGTCCTGACGGGTGAGGAGGAGCCCCACCGGCCCTTCGTCCCGGTTGAGGGCGATTTCCCACGCCGCCACTGTCTCATTGGCGTCGGCCGGGCGGATCAGCCAGAGGTTTGGCATCGCACGCAGCGAGGGGAGATGCTCGATCGGCTGGTGCGTGGGCCCGTCCTCACCGAGAAAGACGGAGTCGTGGGTCCACACCCAGACAGAGGGAGCGGACATGAGGGCGGAGAGTCGCACCGCCGGGCGCATGTAGTCGCTGAAGACAAAGAATGTGCCGGCGTATGGCTTGAGCCCGCCGTGGACCGCCATCCCGTTGGTG
>JALDXM010000317.1:0-3289 GCA_032155085.1 Actinomycetota bacterium
CCGTCGAGGACGGGATCGCCGCCATCGCGGCCGCACGGGACGCCGGCGTCATCCTCCAGGTCGGTCACCAGCGTCGGCGCACCGCGGCCAAGCGACGGATCAAGGCCATGCTCGACGCCGGAGAGCTGGGTGACATGGAGTCTCTGGTGACCATTCAGACGATCCCCAACGGTTTCAAGATGCCCGAAGACGCCTGGCGCTGGGACCCATCGCAGAGCCCGCTTGGCTCGATGACCTCGTTAGGCGTGCACAAGATCGACACCATCAATTACCTGGCCGGACCGGTCCGGAGTGTGTTCTGCTTCACGAGGGCTGGCCGTACGAAGCCGATCGACGAGGCCACAGTGCTGGCGATGGAGTTGGAGAGCGGCGCTCTGGCCACGCTCACAACCTCCTTCTTCACCCCGGTCATGAACAACACAGCGGTGTACGGCACCGATGGCGCCGCCTTCAGCTCTGAGGGCGGGGACGTCCTGAAGCTGATGGGCCGGGACGATCCGGCCCCGGTCGAGGTGGAGCTGGAGAAGATCGACCCCCTCGTCGACCAGATGTCGGCTTTCGCCGCGGCCGTCCGAGGCGAGGCCCCGGTGGAGGTCGACGGTGAGGCCGGGCTGGCCGTGATCGCCGTGATGGAAGCAGCGGTCGAGTCCGCCGAAACCGGTCGGGCGGTCGAAGTGGCCTCGGTCATGTCGAAGGTGTGAAGGGAGAGGTCATGGACTACGCGGAGATCGTCTACGAGAAGCGGGACGACGCCGCCTGGATCGGCATCAACCGCCCTGAGGTGCGCAACGCCTTTCGCGAGCAGACCCTCGACGAGCTGGCCCATGCCCTGCGCTCGACCAGACATGACCCGACCATCGTCGCCGCCGTCGTGTACGGGGTGGGCGGGCACTTCTCGGCCGGTGGGGACTTCCACGCCATGATGAAGTTGAACAAGGCCAACTCCTACATGTGGAACGACCGCATGCTCGAGGTGGCGATGACCTGTCGCAATCTCCCGATCCCGGTGATCGCCATGGTGGAGGGAGCCTGTGTCGGCGGGGGCCATGAGCTGATGTTGTGGTGTGACCTGGTGATCGCGGCCGAGGACGCCACTTTCGGCCAGACCGGGGCCAGAGTCGGGGCCTGCCCGACGGTCGGCGCGACGCAGTACATCGCCAAGCTGATCGGGGAGCGCCGAGCAAAGGAGATGATCTTCCTCTGCAAGACATACACCGGTGCTGAGGCGGCCCAGATCGGTCTCGCCAACGAGGCCCTGCCGGCGGCGGAGGTGAAGGGCCGGGTGGAGGAGATCGTCCAGCAGATCAAGGGCTACTCGTCCCAGACCCTGCGGGCGACCAAGGTCTCGCTCAACTTCGACTCCGATGCCCTCTATCCATCCTGGCAGCACGGCATGGAGCTGCTGGCCAATATCTGGGGCTCAGAGGAGAGTCTGGAGGGGATGAACGCCTTCCTGGAGAAGCGGCCGGCCGACTTCCACCAGTTCCGGGAGCGGAACAAGGCCGCCCTCGACACCTATCTCGATTACTTCGAGGAAGGCCGCAACCAGAGCGAGGCATCGCAGGCCGCACGGTCATGACCGAAGGGGCCTTGGCCGGGCTCAGGGTGATCGACCTGTCCCGGGTCCTGGCGGGACCACTCTGCACCCAGACGCTGGGGGACCTCGGGGCGGACGTGATCAAGGTGGAGAGGCCGGGGGAGGGGGACGACACCCGGAACTGGGGCCCTCCGTACGCCGGCCCGCTGTCTGCCTACTTCATCGGGGTGAACCGCAACAAACGAAGCCTCACTCTCGACCTGTCCCGGGAGGAGGGACGGGCGGTCCTGGACCGGCTGATCCGGGGTGGAGATGTCCTCGTGGACAACTTCAAACAGGGCACCTTGGATCGGTGGGGATTCGATGACACCTGGTTCGAGGCCAACGCCCCCGGGGTGATCCGCTGCTCGATCACCGGATACGGATCGACGGGCCCCAAGGCGGCGACGCCGGGCTACGACTTCATCCTCCAGGCCGAAACAGGCCTCATGGCCATCACTGGTGAAGTGGATGGGTCACCGATGAAGCTGGGGGTGGCCATCGTCGACATCTGCACCGGGATGCAAGCCGCCATCGCCATACTGGCTGCCCTCGAGGCAAGGCGGCGCACAGGCAAGGGTCAGCGCTGCGAGGTCAACCTTCACGACACCGGTCTCCACATCTTGGCCAACGTGGCGGCCAACCATCTCGTCTCCGGTGAGGAGCCGGGGCGCTACGGGAACGGGCATCCCAACATCGTCCCCTACCGGACCTATGCCGCCGCCGATGGCGACCTGGCCCTGGCCGTAGGGAACGATCGCCAGTTCCAGGTCCTGGCCGGTCTGGTCGGCCACCCGGAGTGGGCCGAAGACCCTCGTTTCGCCACCAACCCGGAGAGAGTCCGTAATCGGGACACCGTGGACCGGATGGTGGGTGAGGTCATCGCCGGGAAGACCAGGGCGGAATGGGTCGAGATCCTCGAAGAGGTCGGGATCCCGGCCGGCCCGATCAACCGTGTCTCGGAGGCGCTGTCCAACCCGCAGACCGTGGAGCGAGAGATGGTTGTGGAGCTGGGGGA
This sequence comes from Actinomycetota bacterium, assembly GCA_032155085.1. GTDB lineage: Bacteria > Actinomycetota > Acidimicrobiia > Spongiisociales > ZC4RG35 > JARDZU01. Next base: position 2,595 of record JALDXM010000317.1, read on the forward strand.
TCTCCGGACCTTGGGTCTGCCCATCGAGATGACGGCGACACCGTCCTCGGTCCGTCTCGAGCCGCCGGTGCTCGGGGCGGACACCGATGCGGTGCTCGATGAGCTGGGCTATTCGGCTGGCGAGATCGCCGAGTTGCGGACGAGTGGGGTGGTCTGAGGGTCGGGATAGGGTTTGACGATCTCGGCCGAGGAGTTTGATGTTGGACGAGGCAGGTCGGCGGGCGGTCGTCGAGCGCTATTTCAACCTTGGCCCCGACGAGATGGATCTCGCCCATGAGATGTATCACGACGATGCCGTGTTGGAGTTCCCGCAGTCCGGGGAGCGATTCGAAGGCGTCGACAACTTCAGGGAGTGGCGCAAGCAATACCCGGCAGCGGTCGACTATCGGATGCGACGAATCGTCTCAGCTGGAGACCACGTGATTGCCGAGGTCTCGATTCGGTACGACGGTGGGCCCTGGATGTTCGGGGTGGGCCTGTTCGAATTCCGAGGCGACAAGGTGGCCCGGGAACGCATCCACGTCATGGAAGGCTGGGAGGCAGCTGAGTGGCGTGCCCAATGGCGGTCGGAAACACCGGCCGATGACCCCATCGACTGAATCACCTGAAAAAATTCTCTCGATTCGGCTTCAGGGGGGTGGTTTCTGTCCCAGCGGTCCGGTAGGTTATCGAACAGATGTTCGATACCGATACAC
>JALDXM010000318.1:0-3267 GCA_032155085.1 Actinomycetota bacterium
GGGTCGGCGGGGCCTGGTGGGGGAGCCACTCAATCAGGCGACCGGCCTGCTTCTCCCCTTCTCCACCTCTGGCGTGATCCTGGCCAACACGTTCGTGGCGATGCCATTCCTGGTGATCACGGTCGAGGGAGCCTTGCGCAACCTCGATAGGCGTTACGAAGGGGCGGCAGCCAGCCTCGGGGCTGGGCAATGGACGGTGCTCAGGCGGGTGACCCTGCCCATGATCGGCCCCTCTCTCGTCGCCGGCCTGGTCCTCACCTGGGCGAGAGCATTGGGGGAATTCGGGGCGACGATCACTTTTGCCGGAAACCTCCAGGGCCGGACCCAGACGCTCCCGCTGGCCGTCTTCGTCGCTTTGGAGAGCAATCGGGAAATCGCTGTCGCCATCAGCCTGGTGATGGTGGTGGTGTCTCTTGCGGTGCTGATCGCGCTTCGGGAGAACTGGTGGAAGGCCCTCTAGAGGGCGGGCTCCTGGCCCGGTTCGGGCTGGGGAGGGGCGATTCGTTCCGGCTCGACCTCGATCTGGTCATTCAACCCGGGCGCACTGTTGCATTGCTCGGGCCCAACGGGGCAGGCAAGTCAACGGCAGTGTCCGCCATCGCGGGGCTGCTCCCGATCGACACGGGCCGGATCAGCTTGGCCGGCGTGCTGCTGGACGATCCCGCTTCCGGTGCCTTTGTACCGCCCGAGTCCCGACGGGTAGGAGTGGTGTTTCAGGAGTATCTGCTGTTTCCACACCTCAACATCGTCGAGAACGTCGCCTTCGGGTTGAGGAGCCGGGGCGTGACCAAGGCCGAGGCCCTGACCCGGGCCGGAGACTGGCTGCAGCGCCTCGATGTCAGCGGATTCGAGAAGCGAAAGCCAGGAGAGCTATCTGGTGGCCAGGCACAGCGGGTCGCCCTGGCCCGGGCATTGGTGATCGAGCCGGATCTGCTTCTCCTCGACGAGCCACTGTCAGCTCTCGATGTCACCACGCGCGTCGAGTTGCGGCGTGTGCTCGATCGCCATCTCGATGAGTTCGAGGGGCCGCGTTTGGTCATCACTCACGACCCGGCCGAAGCCTTCCTCCTCGCCGACGAAGTGCACGTGATCGAAGAGGGCTCGGTGACGCAGTCCGGAGCGCCGGACGACATCCGACTCAGACCGAGGACCCCTTATGCCGCCGATCTGGCCGGATCGAATCTGTTCTTCGGTCATGCCGCCGATGGTGTGGTCGACATCGGTGCCCACCAGCTCCACATCCCCGAACACGACGTGGTCGGTGACGTGCTGCTCACCATCCGGCCGTCGGCCATCTCGGTGCACCGGTCGCAACCGGAGGGCAGCCCGCGCAACTCGTGGGAGACCAGGGTCGAGATCATGGAGCGGCTCGGTGAGCGGACACGTCTGCGCACCGGGGACCCATTGCCGCTCACCATCGAGATCACCTCGGAAGCCACCGCGGACCTCGGTCTGAGAGAAGGGCATCCCATCTGGGTGGCGGTGAAAGCCACCGAGATCGGCGTGGAGTCAGAGACAGTTGGCGAAGCAGGCCGCTAGGTTGAGATTCGGACGACACGGAGGTCTTGGCATGGCCGAGAAGCAACGCATCAGTTACTTCCCTTTCGAGGACATGACCCCGGAGATGCGGGCCGAGATCGAGCGTTGCGCCCGCGAGGGAACTCCCCGTCCGGAGAGCTCGGCGATACGGGCTCACGTGCCGGCCGCCTTCTGGTTCTTTGCAGAGTCCTGGCAGAACCTGTTCCGTGACGGCATCGTCGACCACGAGATCAAGGAGCTTTGCCGGGTCTACATCTCACGATCGGTCAAATGTGAGTTCTGCGGGAATCAGCGCTCGGAGAAGGGTCGGGCGCTGGGCTTGGTCGAGGGCCAGTACGACCAGCTGATGAACTTCGAGCGCTCAGACCGCTACGACGAGCGTGAGAAGGCCGCCCTGGCCTACGCCGAAGCCATCGCCTGGCATCTCGACACTGACGACGAGTTCTGGGCTCGGATGTACGGATACTTCACCGAGCCCGAACTGGTGGAGCTCGGTTGTTTCATCGGCCTGACGATGGGCCAGCAGAGCTGGCTGCGCCTGCTCAACATCGACCACCACCAGTACATGGCCGGCACGTCGGCCTCGATGGCGCCGGGATTCGAGGACGCCGATTCGCTGGCCAGGAGCAAGTCCGCCGAGGACTACTGGGCCAAGACCTGAGCACCTGACCCCGGCCGGGGGCCCACCAATCCGATTCGCGCGCTGCTCCGAATCGGGGACATACGGCGATCTCAACAAGGAGGTGCCAAGTGTCCACAGTGGGCAAGAAACTGCGCGGTGCGGCGATCCTCGTCCTGCTCGCGCTGATCGTATCGGTGGGGATGGCCCCCAATCTGGTCAGGGCCGCAGACCACCTCGACGCTCCCGGCCCCAGCTCACCCGGTGGTGACGCCAGGTTCGACATCAACGACCTTTATGTTTTCGAAGGTCGGCGATCGAAGAACACGGTGCTTGCTGCCACGGTGAGCCCGCTCGCAACCGGCGACAGCAGGTTCCTTCCGAGCAAGACCGGGGCGTACTTCCTCAGGGTCGACAAGAACGGCGATGCGGTAGAGGACATCACCTATTCGGTGAGCTTCCTCGACAAGTTCCGTGGAGACGGGCAGTTCGTCGTGGTTCGGCGCGCCACCGGCAAAGACGCACGTAGCCACGAGCCAAAGGGCGGCATCATCGGGTTCGGATCCACCGAGCGCGCGATCGATCTGCGGGGTGGCGGCAAGCTGTTCGCCGGCCTGCGGTCAGATCCGTTCTTCTTCGACCTCGGAGGTTTCCGCGGGACGGTCGAGGGCGCCAACAACGGGCGAATGCTCAACGACGCGAACGTGAGCGACTTCTTCGTGGAGTTGAACACCCTGGCCATCGTTCTGGAGGTCGCAGATGACGACCTTGGTCGGAACATCGGGGCCTGGGCGACCACCGGTCGTCGCGATGGACGGCAATGGAGCCAGATCGATCGTATGGGGCGTCCCGCCATCAACACCGTTGTGAATAGCTCCGGGCCGCTGGTCCAGGCCGACTCGAACGCGAAGAACGTGTTCAACCAGAGTCAGCCCAAGGACGACGTGGCCAACTTCACAGCTGCGACGGTGCGGGCGTTGCAGATCTTCTCATCGCTCGATCCGGAGGGTGCCTACAGCGATGCCGAAGCCGGTGCGCTGGCGGCAGTCCTGCTGCCTGACGTGATCACCTATGACACGGCTACCAAGGCTGTTGGTCCTCTGAACGGG
>JALDXM010000319.1:0-3267 GCA_032155085.1 Actinomycetota bacterium
ACGACCACGGGACGGCGATTGATCGACAAGATCATGGACGACGGCATCCTCACCCAGCTTCCCGATCTGACCGCCGAAGAGCTGACGGAGGCCATAGACCGGCTCGAGGAGGTCGAGGGCGAGCTCTCGGCCCAGCGTCGTCAACTGCACACGGTGATCGACGCTCTCCAGGACGAGATCATCGCCCGTTATCGGAGCCAGCAGGGCGAGGCCCAGCCGGCCGGCTAGTCGGGGCATTGAGGGTGCTGGCGGCGCAGACCCGCTCCGGCCTCGACGAGACGACACACGAGGGGGCGGTGGCGGTTGTGTCGGCCGACGGCTCCCTGGTGGCTTCCAGCGGTGACATCGACCAGCCCTTCTATCTCAGGTCTGCCTGCAAGCCATTCCAGGCTGTCGTGGCCCAGGAATGTGGTGCCGATTTGGGGCCGTTGCAGCTGGCGCTCGCCGCCGCCTCTCATGACGGGGATCCGGTGCACGTCGCCTTGGTGGCGACGATGCTGGGCGACCTCGGGCTCGCCGAGTCCGATCTGCACTGCCCGCCGAGCGAGCCCCTGTCGGAGAGGGCCGCCCACCGTTACCGGGCCGAAGGTCAGGGCGAGAGACGGTCGTTGTGGAACAACTGCTCGGGCAAGCACGCCGCCTGGCTTCGGGCCTGTCAGGCACAGGGGTGGCCGGTCGATCGGTACCTGGCGCCCGATCATCCGATTCAGGTTCTGGTGACCGAGCTCGTGACCGAGCTCGGCCGTTTCCCGGCATCACCGGTCGGCGTGGATGGATGCGGGGCGCCGGTTCACAGAACCACCACCCGGGCCATGGCTCTGCTCTATGCCCGTCTTGCCACCGAGCCCCGCCTCAAAGAGGTCTATGCCGCCATGCATCGTTACCCGGCCCTGGTGTCAGGAGTCGGCAACGGCGACGCAGCGATCTCGATCAATTTGAATGCTGCGGCGAAGCGTGGGGCTGCCGGCTGCATCGGGGTGGCGATCGAGGGGAGGCTCGGGGTCGCGGTCAAGTCGTGGGACGGGATACATGAGGTCGCCAACAGTGCGGCCATTGCCACGTTGGCCGAGTTGGGTGAAGTGCCGCACGTGGCCGCAGGCCGGCTTGGCGCGCTGGCCCGGCCTCGTGTGCTCGGTGGTGGCCGGGTGGTGGGGGAGCTGGAGCCAAGGGTGTCCTTGCAATGGGCATGAGGGAGGTGCTCGAGCGTCGCATCGAAGACTGGCTTGCCGATCCTGAGTCGAGTGTCGAGTACGCAGAGGAGGTCGAGGGCCGGTGGGCGATTCGAATGCGACAGGTGACCCGTGACGCCACCACGGTGTGGTTCGACATCGGGGAGCGAAGCCTGCGCTACGAGGCCTATGTGATCCCGGCGTCGGGCGCGAGCCGCGAGCTCCTCGCCCAGGCGTTGCATCGGAACATGAAGGGATGGCGTGCCCACTTCGCCCTCGACGACGAGGATGGGCTCGTGCTCCGCGGGCGGTTGGCCGAGCCACAGGTGACCCATGTCGAGCTCGATCGGGCCCTTGGTGAGCTCTACGACACCATCGAGGTCAGCTTCCGACCCCTGATCCGATCGCTCACCCAGGCTCGCGAAAATTCGGGTTAGAAACTTGTGAACACAACCATGTGGACAAACCCTGTGGAAACCCCTGATTCCTGTTGGTAACCATCTCCGAGGTCTCTCGGTACCATCGCTGAACGATCTAGGACGGTGCTCTACGTTATTCGCCGCTCAGTGCAGGGTCGTTGAATCGGGTCAGGGAATTCCGTACATTCGCCGCTGCGAACGCCCGAGAGGCAAACCGGAGCAGCGTCCGTTCGGGGAAGTGCGGAGGAGGCTCTGGTAGGTCACTCGGGCGTTTGCTGTGCGGGTGGTGGGTCTTGGGTGGTGAACGGTGAGTTCAAGCACTCATCACTCACCACTCAGTCATGGCAGAGCTGAGCGAAGCGGGTCGCCTCGAGGCAAGACTGACCCGGGATCACCGGCCGGTCCGGGGGGACTACGAGCGTCGTTGTCGTGGTCGGCGGCAAGGTCGTGGTTGTGGTCGACGTGGTCGTGGTGGGAGCCGCTGGAGTGTCCTCACCGCCATCCGCTGGCGGCGCGGTCGGAGCCGGGTTGTCCGCCGCCGGTGGGGGTGGTGGCGGAGCAGTGGTGTCCGGCGGTGGCGGTGGCGCCGTAGTGGGTGGTGCCGTCTCGCCCTTCTTCATGAAGACGACGGTCACGTAGAGGGCCCCGTCAGGCGCGGTGTCGGTCCCGACCCCGACGTAGTTGTAGTCACCGAGGACGTTTGCGGCGTGGGCGGCCGAGTTCATGAATGCGGTGTGCAACGAGGTAGGCGCCTGTCCCTTGCCCACGTTTTCCCCGACGCGCGACCAGCCACTGCCTGCGGCAGCGGAGAGCTCCGCCGAACTGGAGTGGAAGATGTCGCCGTTGGCGATCATGGCTGCCGTGTGGTTGCGGGCATGGGCCCGGAGCCCGCCGTCGACTTCGAGTGCGCCCAGCCCATTGTTTGCCCGTGTCGAGTTGATCAATGACACGAACTCGCTCTCGGTTCCCGAGTCGGCAGCCGCGGCCAGGCCAAAGCCCACCGAGACGACGACAAGCAGCAGTGAGAGCCAGAGCCTTTTCAGGGGCATTCAGGGGTTATCGGCGGAGGGTCGAAACCCCTTGAGTCAGGCCCACCAGCACCAAGCACCCATTACCAAATACCAAGTACTCAGATTCCGAACATGACCTCGCGAAGGCTGATGACGCTTCCCTCGAGGGTGTCGGGGTCGAGTTTCATTGACCCCAGCCGCAGCCCCTTCATGCCTTCCCCTGTGTTCGTCATCACTCTGAGCCCGTCCTCTTCGTTGCTCAGGATCCCCAGCCCGAGACAGCCACCGCCTTCGTCCTGGACACCGACCAGCACGTGATCGAGACGTCCGAGGTTCAGCCCCATGGGAAGAGTCGGCGCAAACACGGTCGGCCGCACCTTCCAGCGGTCGAGAGGCGGAGCCAGCGCTTTGGCGAATGCATCGGTGCGCTTCTGGGCGCGTTCGTCGGGCGACAAGGGCATGACGTTGGGGTCGGCCGGGGTGACGGTCACATCGAGGCCGAGGAACCGGCGGAGCATGCCCACCACGGGCTCCATCTCCCCGCCCCGTTGCAGCGCGATCACCTTGTCTGGCCGGCACAACTCGGCCTTGTGGTACTTCAGCGTCTCGCCGGCTACACCGGAGACGACGGCAGTCGTATCGAGGATGACCAGGTCCGCCACCTGGCGG
>JALDXM010000320.1:0-3267 GCA_032155085.1 Actinomycetota bacterium
GGTGGAGGCCGTCGATGGCGGTCGATTCACTGCCGGCGATCTCGTGGCACCCATCGTCCGACGGCCCGATCCTGTCCCCTGTCCGAACTGTGCGATCGGGGAATGGGACATGTGCCAGAACGGCCGGTTCGGCGAGGCGGGGATCCGTGGGCTCAACGGCTACGCGGTCCAGCGGCTGGCCCTGCCCGAGGCTTTTGCCGTCCCGGTGGCGGCCGACACGGGATCGGTCGGGGTCTTGATCGAGCCGGCCAGCGTCGTCGCCAAGGCCTGGGAGCACATCCTCGGCATCGGGGCCCGCAGTCTCTGGGAGCCGAGGAGTGCGTTGGTCACCGGGGCGGGCCCAATCGGGCTCCTTGCTGCTTTGTTCGCCCTGGAGCACTGTGAGCAGGTTCATGTCCTGGACCGGGCCACGGATGGCGCCAAGCCTGGGCTGGTCTCAGACCTCGGCGCCACCTATCACCACGGAGATCTGAATGCCATAGGCGATCGGTTCGACGTTGTTCTCGAGTGCACCGGCGATGTCGAGCTGATGATGCGGGCACCGAGTGTGACCCGCGCCAATGGCATCGTCTGCCTGGCCGGAGTGACCGATGAGGGCACGTCGGCCTCTGCCACCTTTGCCCGCGACATGGTCCTGGAGAACCGGGTCATGTTCGGGACCGTCAATGCCAATCGACGTCACTACGAAGAAGCGGCGAGGGTGTTGAAAGCCACCGATCGCTCCTGGCTGGAACGTGTGCTCGACCGGCGGCTTCCCGTCGATGAATGGGAGGAGGCGTACCGACGGGAACCCGACACCGTCAAAACGGTCATCGAACTTCTCCCCCCGCAGGGGGGAGTACCGGCGTAGCTGGGGAGGGAGGATTCCTCGATGCCACGGCGTAACCGGGTCGACCCCTGGGGTGACCTCCACGCTGTTCCAGAGCGCGGCTTGTTCACCGGCAACCGTGGGTGTCTGGTCGACGACAACGGAGAGCTCGCCCGGCACCACCGCGGCCCTCTGTGGATCATCTGTGTCACCGATTACCAGGGCTGGCGGCATCCCCTCGATGCCCCGAGACGATGGACCCCGATCTTCTTCCTCGACGATGCCGTGGCACTGGCGGCGGGACATCGACCTTGCGGGCTGTGCCGTCGCTCCGAGTATCTCTCCTATCGGAATGCGGTGGCTGCGTCAGGAGGAGCCCAGGTCCCAGGTGCGGTCCAGTTGAACCGGATGCTGGCCGGGGAACGTCTTCGACGTGGCCGCGGGTTGGACCGCGGGGTCGACCGGATCACGTGGCACGCCCCGATGACTGCACTGCCGAGCGGGACGGTCATCGTCCACAACAGGCGCGAGCCACGACTGGTACTCGACGACCGGCTGATGTCGTTCTCCTTTTCGGGGTGGGCCCACCCGAGACCTCGCGCAAGGGTTGGCACGGTGGAGGTACTAACCCCACCTACCACCGTGGCGGCACTGCAGCATGGCTTTGTGCCCACGTTGCACCCATCGGTGGATGTCTGAACAATGGGGCGAGTGATGGCTGAGTGGAGCTTCGACGCGGTGGTGATGACCGACGCGCGTAAGCGGGTAATGGTTCCATTGCCCTTCGACCCCGATCACGTTTGGGGCCACAAGAGAGAACATCGGGTCCACGGCACGATCAACGGCATGGGTGTGCGCGCCGTCGTCGAACCTCTGGGCGAGGGTTTCGGCATCTTCCTCGGCCCGGCGTGGCGTCGTGACTGCGGGATCGGTCCCGGCGACGAGGTCGTGGTGGTGTTGGCTCCGGAAGGCCCTCAACGAGAAGACCTCGCCCCTGATCTCGCCGCCGCCCTCGAAGCCGAGCCGGAGGCGGGTGAGTTCTTCGACTCTCTGGCTCAGTTCTATCGCAAGGCGTACCTCCGTTGGATCGACGCCACCAAGGGCCGACCGGACGTGAGAGAGCAGCGGATCGCGGAGACGGTCGAACTGCTGAAGGCCGGCGTGAAGCAGCCGAGATGACGAAGGGCTGAGCACCCATACACTCGCCCCATGCCACACATCGATTTGCCGCCGGATCTCCCCGGAATCACCAGTGCCTTCGCCTATAGGCCGGAGACGGCCAAGCCCATGCGGGAACTGGCCGAAGTGCTGTTACGCGGCCCGAACACGCTGAGTAGCGGCGAGCGGGAGATGATCGCGGCCTACGTCTCGGCTCAGAACGACTGCTACTTCTGTCACGCCAGCCACCGGGCGGCGGCAGCCAATCATCTCGACGGTGATTACGCCACGGTCGACGCGGTCCGCGCCGACTACGAGACTGCCCCGGTCTCTCCCAAGGTGAGGGCGCTGCTCGCCATCGCGGCGAAAGTGGCGAGGAGCGGTTTGGACGTCACGGAGACCGACGTGGAGCGCGCCCGTCAAGAGGGGGCAACCGATGTGGAGATCCACGACACGGTCTTGATCGCCGCAGCCTTCTCGATGTACAACCGCTATGTGGACGGCCTGGCAACGCTCACCCCGAGGGACGAGGCCGCGTACGACGAGATGGGTAAGCGGATGGCGCACGAGGGGTACGTCCAACGCCCGGCCGACACGGTGACCGCCGGCTAATTCGAACCGGGACCTCCGGTTTGGGCGATACCGTGCATCACCGCCCATGACCGCCCAGGCACCGTCCTATCGCGCCACTCTTTCGACCTACCTCGGTCCGCTCCGGGGCCGAGTCGTCGTGCTCGGCCTTCTGTTGCTCGGCTCGATCGGGCTGCAACTGGTCATCCCCCTGATCCTGGCCGACTTCATCGACTTGGCTCTGGCCGGGGGAGCAGTCGCCGGGCTCACCACGGCCGGCATCGCCTACCTCGTCGCCGGGATCCTCAACCAATTCCTCGATGCAGGCGCCTCCTACCTGGGCGCTGACATCGGATGGAGCGCTACCAACCGGCTCCGCGAGGAGTTGACCTCACACCTCTTCTCCCTGGACATGGGATTCCACAACGACACCACCCCAGGGGAGATGATCGAGCGAGTCGACGGCGATGTCACCGCGATATCCGAGTTCATCTCACGATTCTTGGTGCGATTGATCGCCGCCGGCGTCTTGCTCACAGGGGTCGTCATCGTCTGCTGGTTCGAGTCCCCGATCATGGGCCTGACCATCACCCTCTATGTCATAGCCGTCATCCTGTTCCTCATCCGCCTGCGCAAAGTGGCGGTTGCTGCCGCAGAGGAGGAGCGGGAGACCTCGGCCCGTCTCTACGGGTTCATCGAAGAGCGCCTGGCCGGGGTGGATGACATTCGCT
>JALDXM010000321.1:0-3237 GCA_032155085.1 Actinomycetota bacterium
CTTTGAGGATGTCTGCCTGGACAGTCCCCCTGACCCGTGACACGGTCTCGGCCTTGATCCTCTCGTAGACGTCGGGCGGGAGCACCTGATCGCCGGTCACGCCGAGCAGCCGGAGACCGAGGCCGTCATGACCGTCCGGGATGCTCCCTGAGTAGACGGGTCGAGGGCGATCCCCGTAGATCTCGTCGATCCGGCTTTCGACCTCGCCCCAGAGGTCATGCTCTGTGATGTGCCGTTCGCAGGCCTGGTCGATGGCGGCATTCATGTAAAAGGCGAGGATCATCGGGGCCGGGCCGTTGATCGTCATCGAGACCGACGTCGAGGGGTCAGAGAGGTCGAATCCTGAGTACAGCTTCTTGGCGTCGTCGAGAGTTGCGATCGATACCCCCGAGTTGCCCACCTTCCCGTAGATGTCGGGGCGCTCGTGGGGATCCTCCCCATAGAGAGTCACCGAATCGAAGGCGGTGGAGAGCCGCTTTGCCGGCATTCCCCCCGCCAGGTAGTGGAAGCGCCGATTCGTCTGCTCCGGCGGGCCCTCCCCCGCAAACATGCGCGCCGGGTCCTCCTCGGCTCGCTTGAAGGGGTACACACCGCCGGTGTAGGGGAACTCTCCCGGCACGTTCTCTTGATGCAGCCAGCGGAGACGATCGCCCCAGGACCGATATCGGGGCATGGCCACCTTGGGAATCGGCGTGTGGCTCAAGGTCTCCTCGTGCAGTGGGACCCGGATCTCCCGACCACGGACGTGATAGACGAACTCGGTGCCCGAGTATTCGGCGATCATCCCCTCCCAGCGCTCGAGAGCGCGCAGGTTCTCCGGGTCGAGCTGCTCCTCGGTCTCGCGTATGAGCTCCTTCACATCGGCGCCCTGTTCGGCGGCTCCGGTCAGTCGGTAGAGGGTCTCCGCGATCTCGGCCTGCTCTGTGGCGTCCTCGTCGTACTGGCGGATGGTCTCGACGACCTCTGCCAGATACCTCGTTCGCTCCGGGGGCACCACATGCTGCTTGGAGGCGTCGCTCAAGGGCAGGTCCAGGCTCGACTCGAGCTCGAGCCCTCGAGCACCCAGAGCGCCGAGAAAGGCCAGGTAGAAGCGGTTGGTGCCGGGATCGTTGAAATCAGAGGCGACAGTGAGATGGACGGGAAGTTCCTCATCCCCGGCGGTGAAGGCGAGCCGGTTCCGCTTCCACTGCTTTCGCACATCCCGGAGCGCGTCCTGGGCGCCCTCCTTGTCCGCTTTGTTGATGGCGATCAGGTCGGCGAAGTCGAGCATGTCGATCTTCTCCAGTTGTGTCGCCGCCCCGTATTCCGGAGTCATCACGTAGACGGACACGTCGGAGAAGTCGACGATCTCGGTGTCCGATTGGCCGATGCCGGAGGTCTCGAGGAGGATGAGATCGAAGCCGGCAGCCTTGAGAACGTCGAGAGCGCTGCGCACATGCGGGGAAAGGGCGAGATTCAACTGCCGGGTCGCCAGCGAGCGCATGTAAGCCCTGGGGTGGGGCAGTGCGTTCATCCGAATCCGGTCACCGAGGAGTGCCCCGCCGGACCTTCGCTTCGAGGGGTCGACCGAGAGCACTGCCACGTGCAGATCCTCGAAATCCCGGAGGAACCGTCGCAACAGCTCGTCGACGAGGCTGGATTTCCCCGACCCGCCCGTCCCGGTGATCCCCACCACCGGGGCCCGGGCGATTGCGGCTCGCGCCTCGATCTGCTCGAACACGTCCTGGTACTTCTGTGGGAAGTTCTCCGCCGCGGAGATCAGGGACGCCAGCATCCTTGTGTCGCCCGGCTCCAGCTGATCAAGGTCGAAATCTGGGCCGAGCTCGCCTGTGGCGAAATCGGACCGGCTGAGCATGTCGCTGACCATCCCCTGCATGCCGAGCTCGCGGCCGTCATCGGGCGAGTAGATGCGGGTGATGCCGTACTCGGCCAGCTCCTCGCCCTCGCCGGGGAGGATCGTCCCACCGCCACCCCCGAAGAGACGGATGTGCCCTGCGTCCCGTTCCACCAAAAGGTCCCGCAGATAGCGGTAGAACTCCATGTGACCGCCCTGATACGAGGTGACGGCTATGGCATGGGCGTCCTCCTCGATCGCCGTCTCCACGATGTCGAGACCGGTCCTGTTGTGGCCGAGATGAATGACTTCGGCGCCGGAGGCCTGGAGGATGCGGCGGAAGATGTTGATGGACGCGTCGTGCCCGTCGAACAGGGTGGTGGCGGTCACGAACCGAACCTTGTTGGCCAGATCGGGCCCGTTCGGAGCGCCGTCCGTCATTCATCCCTTTCCATGGACTAGTGCAAACTGTACCCACGATTTGGGCGTTTTCTCCCCTTGTTCGAACCCGCCGGCGACGAGTAGATTGACCCCGAATGACGTATTACGCGGGGCGGCTGAAGGCGCTGCGGCTGGAGCCGACGGCGGTCACTATCGAGATCTCCCAGGGGCGTTTCCGCGTCGTCGCCGGCAAACGTCATCTGGGGTCGTGGCCAATAGACGCCATCCAGATCCACCGGACCTCGGTCTACCGCTTCGCCTTCGATATCGAGGGCGACAGTTTCGAGTTCTTCCCCGATGATCCATCCGCTTTCTCCAACGCCGCGGGGGCAATCGTCGACCTGACTGAGAGCAAGGGCCGATTCGGCCTCAAGGCGCGAATCGAAGACGCGGCCGCCAACAACGCCTGATCAAAAGCCTGGCAAAATTGTGGGATGGTCCACCGTCTCCTGATCCGAGGCGCCACTGCAGGCGCCGTCGTCCTCGGTGCCGAGGCCCTTTACGCCATCCTCCACCCTGCCCCTAAGCAGGCCGAGTTCGATCCATCGGGATCGTTCGGCGACCCGTCGAACCCTCCCTATCAGGTCACCGTCCTCGGTGACTCATCGGTGACCGCGCCGGGGGTCAACGGGCCCCATGAGATCTGGGTCAGCCTGATCTGCTCCAGGATGGCGGCGGACCGGTTCGTCACGCTGAAGTCTTTCGCCGTGTCCGGCTCACGGGCGGACGACCTCCTCCGAGATCAGGTCGGGCCGGCCATGAAAACCGATCCTGACATGATCCTGGTGTCAGTGGGCGCCAACGACTGCATCCACGGTGTGCCTCTTCGGCAGTTCGAGGCACGTCTCGACGAGCTGGTGGGCAAGCTCATGGAGACTGGCGCCATCGTGGTCCTGAGCGGTGTCGGCGACCTCGGGACGATCCTCGGCGTCTGGGCCCACCCCGACGACGAGGCCTACCTC
>JALDXM010000322.1:0-3196 GCA_032155085.1 Actinomycetota bacterium
TTGCCCCGGACGCATGCATCCAGGCACGCGACGAAGCAGGGGCCCTCAGATAGGAGGCGTAGTCGAGTTTCACCCCGGGCGTGGGGCGAGTCCACGTCCCGACGAACCAATGGGTGAAGCGCATATCCATCAGGGTCCCAGCCGTCAGATGGGCCAGCCCATGCGTGGCAACCAGAACCATCCCAAAACCGAGCATGAAAGCGATCACCGCCCCGACACCTTCCAGGTAATACGACCAGCCCACCAGGCCCAACCCGATGAGAGTGGCACCGATGGCGAGCATGTTGCCCAGCCACAGCGGGAGCACGAGCAGGGCCCACTGCTTGAATGCGGCCCGATCGATGCGGGCGATGCGATCGGCGTGTTTCTCGATCAGGGCCGGGTCCTTCTTGACCGCGGCCACAGCCCTCCAGAACCCTGTCGGGCCCAGCGGTTCGCCGGCAGACACGGCCCTTTCCGCCTCGTCCAGAACCGCCCCGACCCGCACCTCGTCCATGAGGCACATCTAAGTACGGTGCCCGGGTGCAACCGGTGCATCTCTCCCGGGGTTCTTCCCTTCGATGGATGACCTGACCGCGGAGCTGGCCCGGGACCTGGACGCCACCTTCCCCACCCTGGTGGAGAGGGCGGGCCCCGGTCTCTATTGGGGATTGAGGCGAATGTGCGGCGATCATCAGGAGGCCGAGGATCTGACCCAGGAAACCTTCATCCGGGCCTATCGGTCGCTCGGCGGGTTCGATGAGGCTCGGTTCGACGACCTGAAGCTGACCCCGTGGTTGTGGACTATTGCCCTCAACCTGGGAAGGAATCATCTTCGGAACCGGTCGCGGCGGCCCACCCTTGTCGAGATGACAGACCAAGGAGAGAACGACCCCGAGCCTCCAGACAGCGCTGCCTGGGACGCCCGCCTCTCGGGGCTGTCGATGCATCAGCGCAGGGCTGTGGTGCTTCGCCACGTGGTGGGCCTGGGGATCGGCGAGATCGCCGAGGCAACAGGGCGACCGGAAGGGACTGTCAAGGCAGACATCCATCGCGGACTGGAACGATTGAGACGAGTGATGGAGCAGGAAACATGAGCATCGAAGATCGGCTCTCCGGATTGGGCGGTGGGCTGCCGGACGGCATCTCCGAAGGGGTGGCATTGGGCACCGGGTTGGCCGATGGCTACGACCTCTACTCCTCTCCGCTCGGCGAGGTGGTGGTCACCTTCAACGTCGACGGGGTGTCCTCGGTGGATCTCGCCACGTCCGGATACGAGCGCCGTTTCGCAACCCGGCACGGGCGACAGCTGCTGAGGGCGGAGCCACCCGCCGACTGGGCCCGTCATATCCCCGAGGCCATGGAGGCAGGCACACCGGGCCGTCTGCCAGTGGACTTGCGGTCACGGACCCCGTTCGAAGTGAAGGTGCTCCGGATCGCCGCCTCGATCCCCCGCGGCGAAGTCAGGCCCTACGGTTGGCTGGCCCGTGAGGCAGACCGGCCCGATGCGGCCCGTGCCGTCGGATCGACCATGGCCCGCAACCCGATCCCGTTGATCATCCCGTGTCACCGCGTCGTCCGCAGCGACGGGCACCTAGGCGAATACTCGCTGGGAGGCCCTCACAACAAGGTGGACCTGTTGAGCCATGAGGGCGTGGACTTGGGACATCTCGTCGAGCTGGCCGAACATCATGTCAGGGTCCAGGGCGACCCCTCGACCGGTGTGTATTGCCATCCCAGCTGTCATGTGATCCGTGACTCCGGGCAATGGAACATCGTGGACTTCAAGAGCACTGCGGCGGCCCGCTCGGCCGGCTTCCAGCCATGCCCGGAGTGCAGGCCCGGTTAGAGCCCCGCCCGCCCCGGGTACTCTCGCCGACCATGAACAACGGATCGGAGAGGCTGGCGGTCAACACCATCAAGGCTCTGGCCATGGATGCGGTGCAGAAGGCGAACAGCGGCCATCCCGGGATGCCGATGGGCATGGCCGAGATTGCGGTCACGTTGTGGGGGCGTTTCCTCAAAGTCGACCCGGAGATGCCCGACTGGCCCGACCGGGACCGTTTCGTCCTGTCCAACGGACATGGGTCGATGCTCCTCTACTCCATGCTCCACCTGTGCGGGTTCCCGGTGACCATGGACGACCTCGAGAACTTCAGACAGTGGGGCAGTCCGACAGCCGGCCATCCGGAGATCCACCAGAAGCTCGGGATCGAGATGACCACCGGACCGCTTGGCCAGGGCTTCGCCACAGGTGTCGGGATGGCCATCGCCGAGACCCATCTCCGCGCCCGTCTCGGCGAGGAGCTCATCAATCACCGCACCTTTGGCTTCGTGAGCGACGGCGACCTGATGGAGGGGGTCAGCGCCGAGGCCGGCTCCCTGGCCGGGCGTTTCGAGCTTGGCAAGCTGATCTATCTCTACGACGACAACGACATCTCGATCGACGGATCGACCGACATAACCTTCGCCGAGGACGTTGCCAAGCGATTCCAGGCACAGGGCTGGCACACCCAGGAGATCGATGGACACGACCTCGAGGCCCTCGACGAGGCCATCGAGGCTGCGATCAACCTGGAGGACCGGCCTTCGCTCGTGATCTGCCGAACCCACATCGCCCACGGAGCCCCCAATGCCCAGGACACGGCAGCTGCCCACGGCTCGCCCCTGGGCGATGAGGAGATCGCGCTGACCAAGGAGGCGATGGGGTATCCGAAAGACAGCAAATTCGAGGTCGATCCCGAGGTCTATGAGTTCTTCGAGGGCGCCATGGCCTGGGGCAAGGAAGAGCGAGCCAGGTGGGAGAAGAGACTCGAAAGTGCCGACGATGAGCAGCGCGAACTGTGGGACCGGCTCCACTCTGGCACCGAGGTAGAGCTAGAGGGCCCGGGCTTCACCACCGGCGAGAAGATGGCGACTCGATCGGCCTCGGGAAAGGTCTTCGCCGAGATCGCCGAGAAGGTGCCCGGTTTCCTCGGCGGTTCCGCCGACCTTGTCGCCTCGACCAAGACCGTCATCGAGCCCGGACGTCTCTACTCGGCCGCCGATCGCGACTCCCGGGACATCCCCTACGGGGTGCGGGAGCATGCGATGGGCTGCATCACCAACGGGATGGCGGTCCACGGCGGGCTCAAGCCATACGCCGGCACATTCTTCGTCTTCAGCGACTACATGCGCCCGGCGGTGCGTCTCTCCGCCCTCATGTCCGCTCCCTCTG
>JALDXM010000323.1:0-3193 GCA_032155085.1 Actinomycetota bacterium
GGGCGCGACCACGTCCTTCCCGCCTTTGTGTCGCCCAGCATCACGATCCCTGTGATCGGGGGAAGGCCGGCGCTGGGCACATGGCAGTCGGTGGTCCTGGTCGACACCAATGTCGACAATCAGACGAGGAAGGTGAGGCTCTCCTTCATCGAGGGCCGATAGGAGCCAGATTCCTCAGCCGGCGATACGCTCTTCTGACGAGCATGTCGAACGCCGTGTGGATCCCCATCGTGCTGCTGGCCCTCGTCGTGGTCGGCTACGTCGCCTACGTGGCTGGTCGGAGGAACACTCCCGCGGCACAGGACGAAGAGAGCAAGAGGCTGGAGGAGTACGCCTTCTATCCGTTCATCGTCAACGAGAGCAACCACGTCGAGTTCGATCCCGGTCGCTTCAACGAGGCTGTGCAGTACTTCCTCTCCAATAGGAACGCGAGGGCCGGCGGCGAGCTGATCGTCATCGGCGAGCAGAACTTCGTTCGTGATCGCTTTCAGACCGATGAGATCGCGGACTTCCGCCGCTTGTACGACATGTACGCAGGCGACACGGTCCTCTCTGAGAACGAAGCCTTTCTCGAGAACTACAAGCGAATCGTCCACTTGGTGGGGAGGTCCTTCCCTCAGACCGGGATTGAGATCCTCCTGCACAACCTCGTGAACCCGGCCAGGTCGATCGTTGCCATCGAGAACGGTGAGGTCAGCGGGCGACGTCTAGAGATGGGCGCAACGAACCTGGTGCTCGACCTGAAGACAAGGGCGCACCAGAACCAGGACAAGCTCAACTACGAGCTGAACATCGGGGAGCGGACCTTCAAGTGCACGACTATCCCCATTTATCGTCGGGACTACGGCCTTGTCGGCGCGATCTGCATCAACATCGACGCCCGTTTCATCCGCGACGAGGTCACTTCCAGCCCTGAGCGCATGGAGGCGTTCCTCGACAACCTCCTGAAGGTCGATATGGAGCTGGGGGAAAACATCCTCTCTCCCGATGAGTACCAGGCTGCCCTGCGCGGGAAGCGGCACTATCTCGACGATCCGATCCGGACCGCACCCTCGAGCGGGTCGCGTGCTGCCCTCAGGGCGATCATGTTCTCCGACATCGTGGGCTACACGACGTTGATGGCGGGTGATGAGGCTGCGGCTATACGAATCGTGGAGGAGTTCCGCAAGATCCACCGTGACACGATCGCGGCCCACGGTGGACGACTTCTCGAGGAGCAGGGCGACGGGATTCTGGCCATGTTCGGTTCGGTTTCAGCGGCGGTGACCGCGGCTCGCGACATCCAAGGGAAGGCGCGTGGTGATGGGAGCTTCGAGGTCAGGATCGGCATCCACCTCGGAGAGGTCATCGAGCAAGGGAGGGGTGTCTTCGGAGACGGGGTGAACATTGCCTCCCGCATCCACGGCCTGGCCGAACCGGGCGCGATCGTGGTCTCGGACGCCGTTTATGAGAACGTGAAGAACAAGGCGTGGGTCAACGCCGTCGACAACGGGTGGCACGAGCTCAAGGGTGTGGCGGACCCGGTCCGGGGCAGTGGAGAAATAGGCCTGCTCCTCGGCCTCGATCTGGGCCTCGATCTCCTTGCGACGTTTCTCGTCGGCCTCCTCATCGAACGGCTCGCCACGGGACTCCGCCGCTTGCCGGGCGATGATCGACATCACCCCGGCCAGCTGGGTCGGGCCCATCACTGCCACCTTGTGGTTGGGATAGCCGAAGACGAACCGCGGGTCGTAAGACCGGCCCGACATCCCATAGTTCCCTGCCCCGTATGAGACGCCTGCCATCAAAGCGATGTGGGGCACCTCGGAGTTGGCCACCGCGTTGACCATCTTGGCCCCATCTTTGATGATCCCCCGCTGCTCGTAGTCCTTGCCCACCATGTAGCCGGTTGTGTTGTGGATGAAGATCAGGGGGGTGTCGTATCGGTTGCTGAGCAGGATGAACTCGGTGGCCTTCTGTGCCTCCTCGGAGAAGATCACGCCCTGCTGGTTGGCGACCACTCCCACCGGGAAGCCGTGGATCGACCCCCAGCCGGTGAGGATCGACGTCCCGTACATCGCCTTGTACTCCTCGAAGCGCGAGCCATCGAGGGTGCGGGCCAGGATCTCACGCATGTCGAACGGGACCCGGAGATCGGAGGGTATGACGCCCAGGATCTCGTCGGCCTCGTGCACCGGTGGATCGGGGTCCCTGGTCGGCCCGTAGCCCAGCTTGCGCCAGTTGAGGTGGGAGACGATGTCCCGGCCCATGCGGATCGCCTCGTGCTCATCACGGGCGAAGTAGTCGGACAGACCGGAGATCTTGGAGTGCATCTCTGCTCCTCCCAGATCCTCGTCGGTCTACTCCTCCCCGGTGGCCATCTTGACCAAGGGCGGGCCGCCGAGGAACACCTTGGCCTGCTTTTCGACCATCACCGCGTAGTCGCACATGGCAGGGAAGTAGGCGCCGCCCGCGGTCGAGCTCCCGAAGACGATCGCGATGGTGGGGATCCCCATTTTGGAGAGCCGGGTCAGGTTCCGGAACCACTTCCCCCCGACGATGAACACCTCGGCCTGATCGGGGAGGTCGGCACCTCCCGACTCGACCAGGTTGATCAACGGGAGCCGGTTCTCCATGGCGATGTCCATGATGCGGAGGGTCTTCGCGACCGAATACCGGTTCATCGAGCCGGCCTGACTGGTCGGGTCGTGGGCGAGGATGGCGCTCTCGACCCCTTCGACCACGCCGATCCCGGTGATGACGTTCGCTCCCAGGTTCTTGTCGGTACCCCAGGCGGCCAGGGTGGAGAGCTCGAGGAAAGGGGCGTCGCGGTCGAGAAGGAGCTCGATCCGCTCCCGGGCCAGCAGCTTGCCCCGGCTCCGGTGCCGTTCGATGTACTTCTCCCCGCCTCCCTGGCGGGCCTGCTCCATCAGCTTCTCGTATTCGGCCAGCTTCTCCTCCATGGCGGCCCGATTGATCCGATACTCCTCGGACCGCGTGTCCAACTTGGTGGGGAGAACCTGCACTACGGCGAGGGTAGTTCTGCTTACCTGACGTGCGTGGCGCCGGAATGGCGCAAGGAGGAGAGAATGAAGGCGGAGGATTTCCAGAACCTGATCGGAACCGAGATCGGGGTCAGCGACTGGATGGAGGTCACCCAGGAGCGCGTCGACGCCTTCGCCGACGCCACCGATGACCACCAGTGGATCCATGT
>JALDXM010000324.1:0-3190 GCA_032155085.1 Actinomycetota bacterium
GCACCCAGGCGGTGACGGCCGGGATCTCGAGCTCCTCGGCCCATCCGATGAACTCCTCGAAGCGGCGCATCCCGACCCGATAGCTCTCCGTGTACGTGGGTAGCCGCTCTTCCCGGGCATGACGACGATGCCCGTCGAGGACGATGCCGATATGGCGGGGCAGCCGGTCCCGATCGAGACCGTTGACGAGGTTGCGCTCGTAGAGGCGGTAGAGGACACCAAGAGCCATGGTGATGTTTCCATCGTACCGGTCTGCCCAGGACTGAGCCCGTATCGACCTAGGTCTCCCGACCCCTTCCATCTACTACAGACCGGTCGATACGCTTGCTCTGACATGGAGCGAATCACGCTGGGGCGTATGCAGAACCCGATTCGGGGCTTCTTGCACGGCTCGGCGGCCATCGCTGCCGCTGTCGGGCTGGTGCTACTCATCGAGCGGGCGTGGGGGCGGGCCGAGGCCGTCATCGGGTCAATCGTCTTCGGTGGGGCCCTGCTCATGATGTTCATCGTCTCCTCCCTCTACCACTCGGTCCCCTGGCAGGACGCGTGGAGGGAAAGGCTGCAGCGGATCGACCACTCGATGATCTACCTCGTTGTGGCCGGCACCTTCACCCCGATTGCAATCGCCGCTCTCGAAGGTGTCGCCCTCGCCGTGGCGCTCGGAGTTGTCTGGGGGATCGCAGTCACGGGGATACTTCTCAAGGCTTTCATGCCCGACATCCGGACCAGGCTGTCGGTGACCCTTCAGATGGTGATGGGGTGGTCGGCGTTGATCTGGGTTCCCTGGATCTGGCGGGAGCTCGGGCCTGGAGCCTTCGCCCTCATCGTCCTTGGCGGCGCCTGCTACGTGATTGGCACCGTCATTTACGCCACCGGACGGCCCCGGCTGTTTCCCAGGGCTTTCTCACATCACGAGTTGTTTCATGTCCTCGTGATAGCCGGGAGCAGCTTCCACTTCTTCGCCATCCTGCTCTACGCCCTCCCCGCGACCGTCTAGGGGCGCGGTAGCGCCGACACCTCGCCGCAAAGGGCTTCGATCTCATCGATGCCTGAGGGGACCGAACTGGTCAAATTGGCATGGCCATCGTCAGTGACCACCACGTCGTCCTCGATCCGGATCCCGATGCCGAGGAACTCGGCAGGAACGGTGTGTGTGATCTTCTCCGCGTTCTCTTTGGCCTCAGCCTCCTTGGCCATCGCCGCCGCTCTGCCCTCCAGGATCCGGCGCTGGTTCCACTCGTCGTTGTCATATTCGAGGAGATTCAGGGTCACCTCGGTCTTGTCCGTGGCGATATAGAGGCCCGGCTCGACCGTGAAGGCCATCCCCGGCTCCAGTTTCCGGGGAACACCTTCGACCCGATAGGTGCCCAAGTCGTGCACGTCGAGGCCGATCCAGTGCCCGGTTCCGTGGAAGTAGAACTGGTTGTAGTGATGCATGGCCAGCGACTCTTCGACACCTTTGGGCAGGAGGCCAAGGTCCACCATTCCCTCAGTGAGGACCCGAGTGGCTGCGTCATGGATCGCTCTGGGGCTCGATCCGGGAGCCGACATGTCGAGGCCCTTCTGGAAGGCGGCGTGCACGACCTCGTAGATGGCTCGCTGGGGGCCGCTGAACTTCCCGTTGGCCGGGAAGGTCCGGGTGATGTCAGCCGAGTAACCCTCCACCTCGGCCGCGGCATCGATCAGTAGGAGATCGCCATCTTCGATCAACCGTTCGTTCTCCACATAGTGGAGGACGCAGGTGTTGGGCCCCGACGCCACGATGGAGGGATAGCCATTGTGCCGGGCGCCGCCGAGCCGCCAGTAGTACTCGAGCGCGGCCTGGACCTGATACTCGTACAAGCCCGGTGCAGCAAAGCGCATCGCCTCGGCGTGCCCACGGGCAGAGAGGTCACACGCCCTGCGCAGGATCTCGATCTCCTCCGGGCCTTTGATGAGACGCATCTCCGAAAGGAGGACGGTGATGTCCCGCACCGCGGACGGCACCGACCCGCCGTAGCGCTCGCGATGGCTCCGGGCCTTGGCCACTATCCCGGCCACTCTGTCGTCGTGGTGCCGGTTGCCGGTCCGATACCAGATGACCTCGCGCCCGACCATCAGCCGGGTCAGGATCTCGTCGAGTTGCCCGATCTCATAGGACTTGTCCGCTCCGAAGCGCTCCTCGGCGCCCTCGGTCCCGACTCGATACCCATTCCACGCCTCCATCTCGGGATCTCGGGGTCTGACGAACAGGCTGTAATCGCCGTCGGAATGGCCGGGAGCGATCACCGCCACCGCATCGGGCTCGTGAAATCCGGTCAGGTAGTAGAAGTCGGGATCCTGGTGGAACTCGAACTCGGTGTCGTTGCTCCGGATCACCTCGACTGCAGCCGGGACAATGGCGATGGCGTCGTCACCGATCTCTTCGGCGAGACGTGCCCGGCGTTCGGAAAATGGGTCTGACATGGGCCGAACGGTACCGCCGCTCTTTCTATGTCGCCGTAGCGCCAAATGTGGCGCTACGTACCTCAGGTAAGTGGTTACGACGGGCCGGGGGAGTGCTCCAGGTCGACCACGAGCGGGAAGTGGTCGGAGCCGAGGGCGGGGCCGAGCCTGCGATCACGGACCCGAAGATCTTCGCTGTGGAGGAGGTGGTCTATCGGGACCCGGAAGGGAAGGATCGTCAAGGCCGAGAAGGAGGGTTGGACGCCGAAGCCGAGCTGAGAATTGCGCAGACCACCCTCCGAGACCAGCCCGCGGAATGGGGAAGACCAGGGCGAAGCGTTCAGATCGCCGACGACCGCGTAGGCGCCCTCCTGCTCCGCGGCCCACCCGGCGGCAAATGAGAGTTGTGCATCCCGCAATGCCGCCCGCTCCCCCGACGTCGGGGCCAGTGGGTGCGAAGAGAGGATCTGCACCGGCACCGGCCAGCCCTCCGGCTGAAACACGAGAGATATGGCCCGCCCGTCACCCTCGGCGAACCCATAAGACACCGCCTCGACCTCGTCTCGAGCCAGGACCAGCGTTCCGAAGATCAGATTCTCGGAGCGGCCGCGGATGATCTCGTAGTCGAGCCCGGAGGACTCCATGGCGACCTCCCAGGGACGACTCGACTCGTGAAGGAGGACGAGGTCCGGGTCCGTGGCCTCGATGTACTCGATGACCTCGCTGTAGCTCTCGTTGGTGGAGAGCAGGTTGAAGCTCATCACTC
>JALDXM010000325.1:0-3175 GCA_032155085.1 Actinomycetota bacterium
CCCTCGCGGTTGGCCAGGACGAGCGCCTCCCCCACATCACGCCCACTTCCGAGCATCACGGAATCGGCTACGTGCGCCCCAAGTCTGAATTCGCCGGTGGCCGGGACCGTCTCCCGCCCTGAGCCGTCGATGGCCAGGTACTCGAATCGTCCCGAGATCCGAGTCAGTAGCTCCGTCCCATTTGGTGCCCAGTCGAAGTACACCGGAGCGCCCTGATCGACCACCTTGATGTCTCCATCGGACCCGGCGATGGCGAGAAGCAGGTCCCCCGTGCCATCCCGGCTTCCCGTCAATGCGAGATGCTCGCCGTCGGGGCTCCAGGCGATGTAGACCGCATGAAGGGGGGAGGGCCATTCGGACAGGGTGCCTTCATCGAGGTCGGCCACGAGGAGGAAGGTTTCCTCGGCCCCCCTCCGCTCGGTCCAGGCCACCCGTCGTGAGTCAGGTGACCACGTCGGTTGGGCGCGCTCGACGTCTTCGGCGGGCTCGGCCAGTGTCCTCCGGTCGGTGCCATCGGGTCGGATCGTCACGATCTCGTCATCGACACCGAGCACGAGCAGCCTGCCCGGCGGCCCTTCAGCAGCATCGGCAGCCACAGTCGACAGGGACGCGACATCTGGAAGCGGCACCTGCGTGTCGCTCGAACCGGTGCAGGCGACGATCAGCCCGGTGGCCAGGAGGAGGGAGGTCCTCGGTAGCCGGGTCCTCACCCGGTTCAGTCTACGAAGCTCCGTCTCCGGCCTTGTAAGCCTCGACCTGGCGGAGGACCGCTGCCGAGTCGAACCAGGCGTTCTCGTAGGCGATCAGCCCGTCCCGGAGTCGGAACAAGTGGAGAAGACGGATCTCGACCGGGGCGCCTTCACCGGCGACGCCGGCCCATTCCCCCTCGACATGACCGGAGACGTTGGAGATGTCGAGCACCCACTCCCCGTCCTCCGAGTTGAAGCGGAGGGTGGAGACGAAATGCACGTCCGGGATGGCAGCGAGAATGTCGGTGTAGACCGCCCCGACCGCCTCCTTGCCGTGGACCGGGCTGAGGGGATGGGTGACGTCGTCCCAGACGATGTCGTCGGTGTAGGTAGCCAGGGTGGCCTCGACGTCGTGTGCGTTCTCGGCGGCGAAGTGTCGATCGACTATGTCCATGTCTCGACGCTAGTGGCCCGGCCGAGATGAGCCAGCTTGTCCGGGTTGACCACTGCCCTGACCGCTTGCACCTTTTCCGAAGCGATGTCGAGCGAAACCACTGCCACCATGGCCCCCTCGCCGTTGTGCACGACGGCACCCGGTTGCCCATTCACGTCGACCAGTGACAGGTCCCACCTCTCCCGACGAGCGCGTGGGCTGAAGGTGGCGAGGAATCGGGCGGTCTCAGCGACGCCTCGCAGCGGCTCTCTCCGCGCCGGCGCATTGCCCCCTCCGTCTCCGTAGAGGACGACATCGGCAGCGAGCATGTCCGCCAGGCCTTCGGTATCTCCCTTCTCGACGGCGGCGAAGAACCTCTCGGCGAGAGCCCATCTCTTCTCAACCGATGTTTCGAAGCGGGGCTTGCCCGCCTGGACCTTCTCCCTGGCCCTCACCGCCAGCTGCCGACATGCGGCCTCGGTCCTGTCGATCAACTCGGCCACCTCGTCGAACCCATAACCGAACACGTCTCTCAGTAGGAGAACGGCCCGCTCCGGGGGAGTGAGTCGCTCGAGCAGGACGAGGAATGCCATTGACAAGCTGTCGGACAGTACGGCTTGTTGTTCGGGGTCAGCGGACCGGTCGGTGACGATCGGTTCCGGCAACCATTCCCCGACGTATTCCTCTCGGCGCACTCGGGCCGATCGCAGGTAGTCGATCGCCTGGCGGGTAACCACCGCACAGGCGTACGCACGGCGCGACTCGATCTCGGTTCCCTCGCGCTCGGCAGCGTGCACCCGCACATAAGTCTCCTGGACCAGGTCTTCGGCATCGGCGACGCTCCCTGTCATCCGGTAGGCAATCGAGAAGAGCAGAGGTCGAAGTGTCTTGTCTGTCTCGTCTGTTTGATGTGCGGGAGATTCGGGCATGACTCCACTGAGACGAGCTGGTGTGCCCGATTGTGACACCAGCCCGAGCCTTGTCACAGCGACGGCCGCTGTCTCGTCTCTGGTAGGAGAGACGAAAGGAGCCACAATGCGAGTCTTTGTCGCCGGCGCCACCGGAGCCATCGGGCAGCGTTTGGTGCCACTGCTCACCGATGCCGGGCATGAAGTGGTGGGGACCACCAGGACACCGTCAAAGGCTGACGGTCTGCGTCTGAGCGGCGCAATTCCGGTAGTCATGGACGGCCATGACGGCGCCGCCATCCGACGTGCCGTGCTCGAGGCCCGACCTGACGTGGTCGTCCATCAGATGACATCGTTGAGCGGTGATCTCGACCTGCGGCGTTTCGCAGAGAGCTTTGCCGAGACAAACCGCCTCCGCACCGAAACCACAGATCACTTGCTGTCGGCGGCCGTCGAGGCCGGTGCTCGGCGATTCGTCGCCCAGAGCTTCGCCGGCTGGCCCAACGAACAGCGGGGTGGTCCGGTCAAGACCGAAGAGGACCCGATCAACACGGGCCCTCCTCCTGAAGTCAAGGAGACCCTCGATGCCATCCTCCATCTCGAGGCGATCACCACCGGCATACCGGGAATCGAGGGCCTCGCCCTCAGATACGGTGGTTTCTACGGCCCTGGTCAGGCTCTCGGAAAGGGCGGAGCCATGTTCGATGGGGTGGTCGGTCGACAGGTCCCGATCGTCGGCCGTGGCAACGGGATCTGGTCCTTCGTCCACATCGACGATGCCGCTGCGGCGACGGCACTCGCCGTCGAGCGCGGGGCCCCGGGCGTCTACAACATCGTGGACGACGACCCCGCCCCCGTCTCGGAGTGGCTGCCCTATCTGGCCGACGTGCTCGGGGCAAAGCCACCCCGCCGGGTGCCGGTCTGGCTGGCCCGGTTGATCGTGGGCGAGCCCTTGGTGTCGATGATGACGAAGCTACGAGGCTCCTCGAATGCCAAGGCAAAGCGAGAGCTGGGCTGGAGGCCGGCATATCCGAGCTGGCGCGATGGTTTCAAGGAAGGTCTCTGATCGATACCAAGCCATGCCTTTCCGAGTGACGAATGAGGCGCATGGATCTGAACCACTACCGCTTCGTGAACGTCTGGCG
>JALDXM010000326.1:0-3170 GCA_032155085.1 Actinomycetota bacterium
CGAGGCGCAGGCGGAGATGACCCGGCGTCTCGAAGAGGTGGCTCAGATGAAGACCGACTTCGTCTCAACGGTGAGCCACGAGCTGCGTACCCCTCTCACCTCGATCATCGGCTCGCTGGACACAGTGAACCGCCCCGAGCTGGCCCCGAGTCAGGCGACCGCCCAGCAGCTCCTGTCCACGGCCCGACGTCAGGCCGGTCGGCTGCAGCGGCTCATCGACGACCTGCTGGTGGTCTCCCGGATCGACCGGGGCGCTATCCCGGTTCATCTCGAGCCGATCCCGGTCAAGAATGCCTTCGATGAGGTGAACCGTGTGGTCTCCATCGAACCAACCTTCACCATCGAGCCTGAAGACCTGACCGTCTCGGCGGACCGGGATCACCTGACCCGGATCCTCATCAACCTGGTTGAGAACGCAGCCAAGTACGCGGTGGGCAGCCCGGTCGAGCTCTACGCCTGGCAACGCCCCAACAAGGCTGTCATCGCCGTTGTGGATCACGGGCCGGGCATCCCGGAGGATGACAAGGACCGGGTGTTCGAGCGTTTCACCCAGATCGACCAGTCAGACACACGCTCCAAGGGCGGGACAGGTCTCGGCCTCTCCATCGTCAAGAGCCTGACCGAGGTCATGCATGGAGCAGTGCGGGTGGAGGCGACCGAGGGTGGGGGCGCCACCTTCGTCGTCGAACTGCCACTCGCCCCAGCCCTGCAGCGGGTGTAGCGGCTACCCGTCCGGCGCTACCCCGGCGGCGATGGCATGAAACCCGCCGTCGACGTGAACGACCTCGCCTGAGGTCATCGGAGCCCAGTCGCTGAGAAGCACACAGACCATCCTGGCCACGGGATCGGGGTTGGAGCCGTCCCAGGAAAGGGGTGCACGCTCTTTCCAAACCCGATCGAAGGCATCGAAACCAGGAATCGACTTGGCAGCGACGGTGCTGAGGGGGCCGGCCGAGACTGCGTTGACCCTGATCCCGTGTGGGCCGAGGTCCCGGGCAAGGTAACGGGTGACACTCTGCAGGGCCGATTTGGCCACGCCCATCCAGTCGTAGGCAGGCCAGGCCTGTCTGTTGTCGAAATCGAGAGTCACCAAGGCTCCCCCGTCCTTCATCAGGGGCATGAGGGCGACGGCCAGCGTCTTGTAGGAAAAGGCCGAAGTCATGAAAGCGGTCTGCGCCGATTCGGGCGGGGTGCTGAGGAAGTTCCCACCCAGGGCGTCCTCAGGGGCGAAGGCAATGGCATGGAGGGCACCGTCGACACGGCCCCATCTCCCGGCCAGGTCATCGACCACTCCCGCGACCTGCTCCGGATCGTTGATGTCCAGCTCGAGCACCGGGCACGCGACCGGAAGACGCTGCACCGATCGCTCGGTCAGGCGCAGCCCGCGCCCGAACCCGGTGGCCACGATCTCGGCGCCCTCCTCCTGGGCGATCCGGGCGACGTGCCAGGCGATCGAGTCGTCGGTGAGGACCCCCGTGATCACCAGTTTCTTGTTCTCCAGCAACATCGTCACACCTCAGAATCCGACGCCCACCGTGAATATGCCGCGAATGGCGAGCCCCATGG
The DNA here is from genome assembly GCA_032155085.1 of Actinomycetota bacterium. Taxonomy (GTDB): domain Bacteria; phylum Actinomycetota; class Acidimicrobiia; order Spongiisociales; family ZC4RG35; genus JARDZU01. The sequence continues at coordinate 1,567 of JALDXM010000326.1, forward strand.
AGAACAGAAGCAGAAGGCCGTAGTACCAGGCCGGGCTCTTGCGGAACTGAGACCGGTAGATGTAGGCGAAGGAGAACGTCACCGCGATGAGTACACCGTAGAACACGTGCTGATCGCCAGGGTCGATTCCCGACTGCCTCATGAGAAGTACTCCCACCAGGACCTGAGCGATGAGTGCGGCAATGGCGAGGCCCACGCCGTAGAAGAAGACCGTGGGTGGCGGATTCTTTCGACGGATGATCACCCCCCAGAGGCCGACGACACCGCTGATGCCGGCCGCGACGTAGCCCCACGTCTCATGGAATCCGCTCAAGGAGAACGAGCTTAGGTGTCGCTCTTTTCGGCGGCGCAAGTGCTTCTAGAATGCCGCAAAGGAGGCTGGAGCAATGTTCGAAGCGGTCGAGTTCACCGAGGTTCGCGGGCGAGAAGAGCCGGACGAGCGTGTCATTGGCACCTTCCCGGACGAGATTGGCGCGGTGGAGGCAGTCAGGGCGGAGCGAGCGGTATTCGTCGAAACCGGGTCTGAGGACTACGTGTGGTGGGTGGTCCGGCAGCCCGGCGAGCGGCTGGCCCAGTTCATCGCCGATTCCAAGAGCGACAAGGAGTTCGTCCTCGACCTGGCCACCGGCCAGCTGGTCGAGGTCTGATCCTCAATCTCCGTCCATCAACAAGTCGGCGTATTCGTTCCTGACCACCTTCTTGTCGAACTTACCGGTGCCGGTCTTCGGGATCTGGTCGATGAAGAGGATCTTGTCCGGCAGCCACCATTTGGCCACCCTCGCCTCCAGGAACGACATGAGCTCCTGTTCCGACGTCTCGGCGCCCTCCTTGAGGACCACGAACGCCACGGGGCGCTCCTGCCACTTCACGTGCTTGAGACCGACCACGGTGGCCTCGCTCACGTCGTCATGGGCCATTAGGGCGTTCTCTAGATCGATGGAGGAGATCCACTCCCCGCCCGACTTGATCACGTCCTTGGCCCGATCGGTGATCTTGATGTAGCCCTCGGGCGTGATCTTGCAGACGTCGCCGGTACGGAGCCACCCGTCCTCGAAGGACTGGGCGGACCGGGTGTCCTTGTAGTACTCGGCGGCGATCCACGGGCCCCGGATGAGCAGCTCGCCGAAAGCCTCCCCGTCGTGGGGCAGCTCCTCGCCGACCTCGTCCACGATCTTGACCTGGAGGCCCGTAACAGGGATGCCGGCGGTCTCCAGGAAATCGAGCTGACGCTGCAGGTCCCAATCCTCCATCTCCGGCTTGAGCAGGCTGGTCGAGGCGACCGGGTTGGTCTCGGTCATCCCCCAGCCCTGCACCACCCGGATCCCCTGATTGACCCAATACCACTCGATCATCGCCCTTGGAACAGCAGACCCGCCGCAGAGGAAGGCGCGAATCGAGGACAGGTCGACCTCAGGATGAGCCTCGAGGTACTGCTTGATGCCGAGCCAGACCGTGGGAACTCCTGCGCTGAACGTCACCTTCTCCTGCTCCAGCAGCGGCACCAGCGCTTGGGGTGTCAGGTCGGGCCCGGGATAGGTCAGCTTTGCCCCTTGGGTCACCGCCATGAACGGGTAGCCCCAGGCGGCGGCATGGAACATGGGGAC
>JALDXM010000327.1:0-3169 GCA_032155085.1 Actinomycetota bacterium
CCGGTTCCATCTCGGAAGGCTAACTGGTGTTTGGTGTAGGGGAACCTGGATTCCAGATGGAGGCTGGTGTTGGTTGAATCAGGCGATGAGCCAGAGCATCGAGGATCGCAAGCGAACCATCGACTGGCTCCTCGACGGAGATCCGGCAATCAGGTGGCAGGTGATGCGTGACCTGACCGGCTCGCCGGCAAAGAGTTGGGCCGCCGAACAGGAGAATGTGGCGACGGAGGGCTGGGGGGCCAGGTTGCTCTCGCATCAGGACGGGGACGGCCGCTGGACGCCGCGCCTGTACGGCAAGAAGTGGATCTCGACTACTTACACGATGGTCTTGCTCAGGAGGATGGGTCTTCCCCGCGCCGACCCTCGTGCGTTGCTCTCGTGCCGTCTGTTCCTGAAGGAGGGGCAGGGGACCCGGCGCAACTCGGAGATGTGCATCCAGTCGATGGTCACCGCCCTTCTCTACTGGTTCGACATCGACGACGACGATCGCGAGCCCGTGCTCGGCTATCTCCTGTCCCGACAACTGGACGACGGCGGCTGGAACTGCGACGGCCGCTCGCAGCACGGTTCCTTTCACACCACTTCGGCTGCCCTCGAGGCGCTGCGGGAAAGCGCCGTGGCGAGATCGTCACGTCTCGAGGACATCCTGGAAGCCGAAGCGAGGGGAAGGGAGTTCTTCCTGCAGCACGGGATGTTCCGCTCCCATCGGAGTGGCGATGTGGTCGACCAGCGATTTCTCCGCTTCTCGTTTCCACCACGCTGGCACTACGACATCCTGCGCGGCCTCGACTACTTCTGGTCGGCCGAGGCACTGGATGATGACCGTCTCGAGGATGCGTTAACGGTGGTCGCCGACAAGCGGCGTGCTGACGGCACCTGGCCCCTACAGCAGCGATGGAATGGCGAGACATGGTTCGAGATGGAGACCGTCGGCCAGCCGAGCCGATGGAACACACTGAGAGCGATGAGGGTGCTCGAAGCGGCCGCCCGTTAGCCTCGCCCCTGATGGCCAGACTCACCGCCTCCCTCTTCGGGGCGGGGCTGATCCTTCGGAAGATCCGGGGCTCGGACGCCGGGTCGGGGACTGTGGGCGGGCTGGTCGCTCTCCCGTTCGCGCTCCTCGCCGGCGAAGCATGGGGATGGCCGGGCCAACTGGTTGCAGCCGTAGTCGTGACGGGGATCTCGTTCTGGTCGGCCAACGCGGTGGCGGCCGAGGAAGGAGACGCCGGTTGGATCGTGATCGACGAAGCAGCCGGGACCTTCATCTCCACGATCGGGCTCCTGGGATGGCCGGCGTTGATCGCATTCGGCCTCTTTCGCTTGGTCGACATCACCAAGCGGCCCTTCCCCGGGGTCCAGCGCGCCGACTCGATGCCCGGTCCCGCAGGCATCACCCTCGACGACGTAGTGGCCGGCCTTTGGGCACTGGGGATAGCCCACCTGATCAACGCCACCCTCTTCTGAATAACGTCCCGGGCCTCGATCTGCGTATCGTCTAGGGCATGGTCTGGAACCCAAATGCGATCGTTGTTGGCGTCGACGGCTCGGACACGAGCACACGGGCGGCGCAGATCGCCGCCGAGATCGCGAGAGCCCGGCAGGCGAAGCTGGTCCTCGTCACTGTCGTCAGACCCCCCGAGGGCTGGTGGGGCATCGGTGGCGCTCCTCCCACGCCGGAGGCGCTGTCCACCGCCCTGGTCGAAGGCCAGCAACAGATCCTGAAGGAGAGCGAGGAGAACCTGCCCCTCGACGGAGTCGACTACGAGACGGTCGAAGAGCTCGGCGACCCCACCTCTCGTCTCATCGCAGTCGCCGAGGAGCGCGACGCGGGCCTGATTGTGATCGGCAAAAGGGGTGCCGGCCTGGCGGAACGGGTGATGCTGGGCAGCGTCGCCGACCGGCTCTGCCATCACTCCCCCGTGCCGGTCATGGTCGTGCCCTAGTGGTCTAGTCGAAGAGGGGCGCAGTGCCCACCGTCGCCGTCCTCCCCGTCAAGTCCTTCAGCCTGGGCAAGGGGCGTATGGCAGGGCCCCTCGCCGATGATGAGCGATCCTCCTTGGGTCGGGCCCTCGCTGAGCACACCGCCGACGTGGCGGTGGAGGCAGGGCTGATTCCCCTCCTCGTGGCCGGAGACGGTGAGGTGGCGGAATGGGCGCTCGGCCACGGGCTGCCTGTGATCCCCGACACCGGGGAGGGGCTGGACGCGGCGGCCGCCGCCGGCGTGGAATGGGCGATCGGGTCGGCCAGTGATTGGATAGTCGTCCACACCGACCTCCCTCTTCTCACACCAGACGAGCTGACCGATGTCGTCGCCTCGGTCACCACTGGCGCCGTGGCAATCGCACCTTCCGCCGACGGTGGGACGTCGGCCTTGGCAGGCTCCGGCCCGGCCACCGGCTTTGCCTATGGCCCGGGGAGCTTCCAACGTCATCTCGCCTGCAATCCGGGGGCGGTGATCGTGGTCCGGCTCGGGTTGTTGCACGACGTCGACACCTACCCAGACCTGGTCGCTGCCCGGAGCCATGATCGCGGTGCATGGCTGGCAACAGTCGGGTGAAAGTCGAGTTCGATTCCGACGTTGTCCGCCCCGATCCGGGGCGTCGCCGCCAGGTCCTGGGCTGGCTCCGGGCTGCCTTGGAGGCGGTCGATCCTGAACGTCTGACCGCCAAGGCCATGGCTGACGGTCACAGGGGCGAGACGGCGCTCGTCGCCATTGGCAAAGCTGCCCCCGCCATGATGCGTGGTGCCGCATCCGCGACCAACGTGGTGAGCGGGATCTGTGTCACCGATCACCGCGACGACGTCCCCGGGACCGTGTCGCTGCTTGTGGGTGATCATCCCGTGCCGGGAGCCGCCAGCTACGCCGCCGGGACGGCGGTGCTCGAGACTGTGCGAGAGACGCCGCTGGATGTCGAGCTGGTCGCCCTCGTCTCCGGTGGTGGTTCGGCGTTGTGTGAGGTGCCACGAAAGGGTGTGCCGTTCGACTACCTGAGTCAGGTCTATGGGCGACTCGTATCGGCAGCGATCGGCATCGAGGAGGTCAACCTGGTGCGCAGCCACCTGTCTGCCATCAAGGGCGGCGGGTTGGCGCGTGCCGCTGGACGTCTCATCGAAACCTTTGTGATCGCCGATGTGGGACCGGCTGGCCCCGAGGTGGTGGCATCAGGAC
>JALDXM010000328.1:0-3168 GCA_032155085.1 Actinomycetota bacterium
GGGCCGAGCTGCTTGGCAACGCCGTCTGGCTGAACGGCAGCGACTTCTACGAGGACCACTTCAACGGCCTCTTCCCCTATGACCCGGTGGCGGCCGAGGGTCTCCTGACTGCGAACGGATGTGCCCGGGGCGAGGACGGGATCCACGTGTGCAACGGGGAGCGGATGTCATTCTCGTGGGCAACGACTTCGGACAACGCAGCCCGAGACCTGCATTTCGAGCTGGTTCGGGCGGATCTGGAGGCCATCGGCATCGAGGTCACCCCCAACTTCGGCCCTACCTCGGAGCTGCTGCAGACAGCCAACCTGCAGGGTGGCGCCGATGTATGGCAAGCGACGAACCTGGCCTGGGTGGCTCAGCCCGACCCGGCGTGGGGCAACACGCGTTTCTACTGCCAGGGCGACGCGTTGAACGGGTTCGGGGAGCTCAACTTCTTCCGCTATTGCGACGAGGAGGTGGACGTCCTCATCCGACGCACCGACATGATCGTCGACCCGACGGAGAGGGCCGCCACCTACAACGAAGCGGACGCTCTCTGGCTTGGCGCCACACCGATGATCCCGATGTATCAGCGGCCCACCCTGCTCGCCTGGGACTCGGCGATCCAGGGCCCGGGCGACAATCCCTCTCAGATCGGGCCGCTGTGGAACGCCGGTGACTGGACCGGTGCGGAGGAAGTGAGCTTCGGTGTCGGTCAGGAGCCGGAATCGATGAACGTCCTGGAGCCGGCTGGCACCCAGGCGGGGACCCGCTATGTGGCGGCTGCCATCCTCCAAGGCGCCTTCACCATCACACCCGAATTCGAATACGCACCGCTCCTGGTCGAGAGCGCTGAGCCGATCGTCCCCGAGGGCTAGCCATGGCGGGCCCCCTCCAGGGTCTCGAGGTCGTGGAGATAGCCGCATTGGGCCCTGCCCCTTTCTGCGGGATGGTGCTGGCCGACCTCGGTGCAAATGTGGTGTGTGTCGATCGGGTCGAGGCGGCGACTGCCGGCGATGCGATGGGCGGTCATGACCTCATGGGACGGGGCAAGCAGTCCATAGCGGTGGACCTCAAGAACGACTCGGGGGCCGGCATCGTCCTGCGTCTGGTGGAGGCCTCTGACGTGCTGATCGAGGGCTTCAGGCCCGGCGTGGCGGAGCGACTCGGGATCGGGCCCGCTCCATGCCTCGCCCGCAATCCAGGTCTCACCTACGCGCGTATGACCGGCTGGGGCCAGGAAGGCCCGCTCTCGGGTCGGGCCGGCCATGACATCGATTACATCGCCCTCTCGGGGGCTCTCGCCGCCATCGGCCCGGAGGAGCGTCCGATGCCTCCGCTCAACCTCGTCGGTGACTTCGGGGGAGGGGGGATGCTGCTGGCCCTGGGCGTCCTCGCAGCCGTGATCCACGCTCGCGAGACCGGGCAGGGTCAGGTGGTGGACGCAGCCATGGTGGACGGTTCGGCCCTGCTGACCACTGCGATGCACGGGCACATGGCAGAGGGATGGTGGGTCACCCGCCGTCAATCCAATCTGCTCGACGGTGCAGCCCCGTTTTACACCGTGTACGAGACGCGGGATGGTGGCCACGTCGCGGTCGGCGCATTGGAACCACAGTTCTACGAAGCAATGCTCGAAGGTCTGGGGCTCATCCCCGAGAGCATGCCCGATCGGATGGACCGCTCGTCCTGGCCCGAGCTTCGAGAGCTCTTCGCCTCCCGGTTCATGGAGAGGACCAGAGATGAGTGGGCCGACCTGTTCTCCGACGTCGATGCCTGTGTGGCCCCGGTGCTGGACGCCCGAGAGGCAGCCGGGCATCAGCACAACCTTGCCCGCTCCGTGTTCGTCGAGGTGGATGGGGTGGTTCAGCCCGGGCCTGCACCGAGATTCGAGGGCACCCCGGCAGCGATTCCCACCGGCCCACCGACTCCGGGTCGGGACACAGATCAGGTGCTGGCCCGGCTCGGCTTTAGCGAGGAGGAGACCGGTATGCTCCGCCGCGTCGGAGCAGTGGCCTGAATCGCGGAGGACAGATGACCCAGGAAGCCGTCTTGGCGGAACGTGATGCGATCGATGCCGAGGTGGAAGGGAAGACGATCGTCCACTTCCTCGACCGGAATGCCGAGCGTCACGGCGATCAACCCGCCATCCACTACAAGGATGGCGACTGGAAGAGCCTGAGCTGGCGCGAATACCGGCAGGCCGTGCACGAAGCCGCTGCCGGGCTGCAGGACCTGGGAGTCGGGGAGGATGAGTTCGTGGCCATCATGGCCGGGAATCGACCCGAGCATGTGATAGCCGACTATGCGGCGATCCACTCCGGTGCCACCGCGGTCACCATCTACTCGACGCTCACCGCGCCTCAGGTCCAGTACCTCGCCGACAACTGCAAGGCCACCGTGGCCATCCTCGAGAACCTCGAGTTCATGAAGCGGTGGGAGGAGATCCGCTCCGAGCTGCCCAATCTCCGATACGTGGTCCTCATGGCCGGCGCCGAGAACTACGACACGGCCGAATGGGTGCTCAGCTGGGACGACCTTCTGGTGCGTGGCAAGAAGCGCCTCGCCGAGGACCCGGACGCGGTGAGACGCACCGCAGACGCCATCACGCCAGAGACGCTTGCCACCCTGATCTACACGTCAGGCACCACCGGCACCCCGAAGGGGGTCATGATCAGCCAGCGCAATGTGATCTGGACGGCCGAATGCCTGCGACGAGGCGCAGACCTCGATCTGGGCCCCCGCATGGTGTCCTACCTGCCGCTGGCCCACATCGCCGAGCGGCTCGCCACCCATTACCTGGCCACATATCTCGCCGGACAGGTGTGGTTCTGCCCCAACCTGGCCGGGGTGTTGGAGTACATCCAGGAGGCACGCCCCACCCTGTTCGTCGGCGTCCCCCGGGTTTACGAGAAGTTCCATTCCAGGCTGACATCGCGGTTCGCCGAGACTCACGGAGTGAAGAAGACCCTTCTCGATCGGGCCCTCGACACGAACAAGAAGCGTGTCCTGGCCGAGCAGGAGGGTAAGTCGGGCGGGGCCATGGCCGGCGTGCTCGATTCGATAGTTCTCTCCAAGGTGCGCGATCAGCTGGGGTTGGACCAGGTCCAGATCGCGATCACCGCCGCGGCCCCGATCAACCCTGACCTGATCCTGTTCTTCCAGACGCTCGGCATCCCGCTCTTCGAG
>JALDXM010000329.1:0-3166 GCA_032155085.1 Actinomycetota bacterium
GGCCCGACTACGGGCCGGTCATCGACATCTGCACCACCGCCTCACTACGTGAGCTGCTCACTCCGGCGCTACTGGCGGTGCTGACCCCGGTGATCGTCGGCTTTGGGATCAACTACTTCGCCCTCGGCGCCTTTCTCGCTGCCTCCATCCTCACCGGACAGCTCATGGCCAACTTCCTCTCCAACTCCGGTGGCGCCTGGGACAACGCGAAGAAGTACATCGAGGACGGGCATTACGGCGGCAAGGGCTCGGAGTCACACAAGGCGGCAGTCATCGGGGACACCGTCGGCGACCCCTTCAAGGACACTGCCGGCCCTGCCCTCAACCCGCTGATCAAGGTGATGAACCTGATCTCGCTGCTGGTGCTGCCCGCGGTCATCGTGTTGCAGGACTCTTCCGCCCGTTATTGGATCGCCGGCATCAGCCTGGCCATCCTCCTCACCGCCATCACCTGGTCCAAGCGCCAGCCGAGCGTCGGCGCCATCTCCGGGGAGCCGGTCGAGCCTGCAAAGGTCTGATTGTCCCCGGGCTCAGCCCGGTGGCACCAGCCCTCTGATGTGGTCGGCGAACTCGGTCGGGATCCGGCGGGGTTTGCCGGCCAAATCGGTGAATGCGGCGGAGACCGTGAGCCGAGCCACTTCCTCGTCGCCACGCAGCATGACCTGACGCCACGTGGACTTGACCCTGCCCACGTCCTCGATCCAGGTGTGGATGGTCAGCTCCTCGCCGAATCGAGCTGCTGCGGAGAACCGGGCGTTGAGCTCCACCACCACCAGCTGCCACCCTTGCTCCTTGAGACGGTCGAGCCCCCACCCCATGTCGGTCAGGTAATCGATGCGAGCCGTCTCGAAGTAGGAGAAGTAGTTGGTGTGGTTGACGTGGTCGTAAGGATCGAGCTCGTAGAACCTGACCTTGACCGAGGACACATGTACGTCACGGTCTGCTGGCAGGTCGACGGGCAAGACCCCTCCTCGGCTCGGAACCGGCCGAGGCTACCCTCGCCACGATGAGGGCCTGGCAGCTCGAGGACACCAACGGCATCGGGTCCTATTCGTTGAACGAGGTCGATGAGCCCGATCCGGGACCAGGCGAGGTCCGGGTGAGAATCAATCATTCCGCCCTCAACCATCTCGACCTTTGGGTCTCCCAAGGTCTGCCCGCTCCCAAGCATCTCCCTCATATCGGGGGCGCCGACGGCGCCGGCACGGTCGACGCGATCGGCGAAGGTGTGAGTGGTTTCGACATCGGCGACGAGGTGATCATCGACCCTTCGTTCTCCTGCGGGTCGTGCCCTTCGTGCCGAAACGACGAGATCGTCTACTGCGACTCGTTCCAGATACTCGGGGAGCACCGGCCGGGAACCTTCACCGAGAAGATCGTCATCCCCACCATCAACGCGGTGCGCAAGCCGGGTTCGATGCCCTGGGAAGTCGCCGGGTCGTTCGGATTGGCGACGGCCACCGCACTGAGGATGATCGAGCGATCGGGCCTCAAGCACGAGCAGACGATGCTGGTGGTCGGTGTGGGTGGTGGCGTCTCTGCGGCGGCAGCGCTGCTCGGCATAGCGATGCGGGCGAAGGTCTACGTCACGTCACGGTCCCAGGACAAGATCGACTGGGCCATCGAGCAGGGAGCAGTCGGTGGGTTCGACTCGGCAGGTGAGTTCGGTGCGGAGATGGCCTCGCTGGGTGGGGCAGACGTGGTGATCGAGAACGTCGGCCCGGCCACCATGCGCCAGTCGATGCGAGCCGCCAAGAAGGGGGGCCGGATCGTCATCTGCGGGTCGACCAGCGGCCCCAAGATGGAGCTCACCCTCCCCGCCCTCTTCTTCCGCCAACTGGAACTGATCGGGTCGTCGATGGCAAACCACGGACAGTTCGCCCGTGCCACCACCTGGGTCGGGCCGAGCGGGATCAAGGCACCGGTCAGCAAGGTGTTCGACTTCGACGACCTGCCCGCCGCCCTCGAGTACCTGGAGAATGCGGAGCAGGTGGGCAAGGTCGTGCTTCGCCACCCGGAGTGACTGATGCGGGCCTCGAACATCCTGATCGCGATCGGGGCCTCTCTGCTACTGATCGGAGTGGCCCTTCGCTACTTCCCCGGCCTGTTCTCCTGGTTCGGCAATCTCCCCGGTGACATCCGCCGTGAGACCGAGAACACCACAGTGTTCATCCCGATCACATCGATGCTCGTGGTCAGCGTGATCCTGACCATCGTGTTGAACGTGGTGGGCCGCCTGTTCCGCGGCGAGTGATCCTCAGGCGTCGGGAACGTCGGAGATGCGGCCGGTCATGACGATCGCGTCAGAAGCCTCGGGGCCTTCTGTCTCGCTCTCGAGGGTGACCCAGATCGAGGGATATTCGCCCAGTGGCACGCCCGACCAGAGCATGATCGGCATCTCGTCCCCACGCATGTGGAAGGTCCCGATGCTGACGCCCTCGCCCTCATCGCTCCACACCCAGCCCTCGTAATAGCTGCCCTCAGGGGCAGGGGGAAGCCCGGAAACATCGAGCTGGATCCACCATCCGGCATCGGTTCTGCCCACTGCGGCTTCACCGCTGGCTTGGGCCTCGAGCTCGGTGCCTGTCATGGCCACCACGTTGTCGTTTTGCCCGACGGCCATCGTGCCTAGCACCAGTGCTGCCACCGCCGCCAAACCGCCGAGACCGGCGAAGGCGAGGGCCCACCGACCGCCAGTTGCCTCCGCGGCAACCGGCTGGCTGACCGTCTCGGAGGCGAGTGAAGCCAGGATCCCGTCGGCCACATGTGGCGGTGGCTCGACCCAGGTCGCATCGCTCGACAGGACGTCTCGAATCAGATCGAGTCTCTCGTCCCCGTCCCCGGCTGTGCCGGTTGCCAGGTATTGCGCGCGCGAATTCTCAGTGCTCATAGCCCTCTCCCAGTACGTCCGCTGACGGCGCCCGGTTCACACTTCCTCCACGTGTTTCAGCATCGCCAGCAGACGCTGATGGGCCCGATGTGATCTCGACTTCACCGTGCCCACCGGTATGTCGAGACGTTCGGCGATCTCGACATGGGTCAATCCGTCGAAGTGGCTCATCCTCACCACCTCGCGCTCTTCGTCAGGGAGCCGGTCGAGAGCCGATCTGACCTCGAAGACCTCCCACACGGTCTCGAGCCCGACCGGGAACTGCACCACGTCGCC
>JALDXM010000330.1:0-3165 GCA_032155085.1 Actinomycetota bacterium
CCCCGCCGATGCGATGGGGGAGCTCGCCCACCCATGGCATCCACCCTTCGTGGTGCTGGTGGATGAGAGCGGTGCCCCGGGTGGTGGTCATCAGCAGAGAACGGAAGCCGAGTAGCACCCTTTGCTGGCCGGCTTAGTGTTCGCCAGCTCACCCCTTCCGTGAGCCAAACACTATCTGGCTCAAGGGAACGGCCAGCAAGAGGACGAGAACTCCAACCAGGGTGGCCCAGTAGCCCGACTGAAAGACCTCTGACAACGGTATGCCCCGATCGACGAGCACCTTTTCCCACGGTCGTGCCAACAGCAGCAGGATTGCGGCGGCCGAGCTGATCGGAGCCGTCACCACACGTCGATGATCGGCCAATGTGGCGATCAGATAGACGCCGAGGATCACCAGAGTGAATACCCCGATGGAGACCAGTGGCGACGATACGTCGAGATCGCCCAGACCGAAGGCAGCGGTGGCTCTCATCGAGAACGAGGGTTGATAAAAAACGAAGAAGTTGAGGACGAGACCGGCGATTGCGATCAACGAGCCTCCCAGGATCATCGCCATGGTCATGAGGCGCACCGGTCGTGGGTATTCGGCCCACGGCTTCGGCTCGCCCGGATGTGGCCGGCGCCCCAGATTTGAGAAGACGGTCAAGAGGCCGATGGTTACGGCGGCATAGGGGCCAACGGACGTGAGGACCTTTTGGGTCTGATAGGGGTCCCTGATCAGGACGTTGAAGACGTACAGCACCGGTACCGCACAAAGCGCGATTCCCGCACCTCGCCGCCACTTCTGCTGTTCCTGAGCGGCTACTACCGCGATGAACACGCCGAGCACCACGATCGGGAAGGCCAGCTTCACAGGGCTCTCGTGGGTCCACGGGTAGAGCGCCGGCTGGCCGAACGACGTTGTCCACCCCTCATCCCCCGTGTTGAGCCAGGGCAGATAGGCCGAGACCACCGCGAGCACACCCAGCCACCATCCCGGTGTCGTGGTGCGAATGTAGGTCCACGCGGACTCAACCCTGCCGGCCGTCTTCGTGGAGGACGACTGTGTCACCTTCGCAGCGGGCTCCGCAGCAGCCACGCCGATGGCTGCTGTTCGCTGACCCTCACGGCCGGTCCGGGTTTCGTCGACTAGACCGTCGGGGTCGAGCACCTCCGCTTCCTCATGCGGCTCGGCAGCTTCACGCTTGCGGCGCGCCAACGACAACGCCTCGACTGCTTCGGGATGCTCGGCCAGTTCGGAGGCCTTCTCGAGCTGGTCCGGGAGGGCGATCACCTCGTCCCTTTCCTCGGTTTCCATTCTGGCCCTGTCAGCGCTGATCGCCTGCACTGTGGGGTCTTCGTTTTCGACCACCGGCATCGCTGCGGTCTCGTCACCGATCAACTCGTCGAGAGCGCTCACCAATTCGGTGAATCCAGGGTGGTTATCCCCTGGTTGCCAATCGGTGAGGTCGGCCGCCTGAATGCGTCGGAAGGCGAGAGGCGGCACCACCTTCTCCATGAGCACTGGTACCAGGATCTGTCTCGTCTCACCCTCGGCCGCCTCGGTGCGAACCCACTGTGAAGCCACGCCGCTTTCGCTCCAGACGACGACAACCGCCTTGGCTTGATTCAGTGCCGTTTCGATGACCTCGTCGAAGGTCTTTCCGGGCGGGATCTGTCGATCCCACCACACCGACCACCCTCGATCGGCAAGCGCCTTTGCCAGGGGCGCCACCCATTCCCGGTCAGCGCTTGCATAGCTGACGAATATCTGCGCCACGTTGTCCGAACCGAAGACTGGTTCGCAGGCTACCCGTCGCGGTCCTGCATTTCGTGCTGGTAAGGCGGGGTCCCGCCCACCAGTGACAAGGGATTTACCCCCAGGGTCAGTAGGCGAGTCAGCGCTCTTCTTCGTACCAGCGACGCAGACGGGCCACTGCCGTCTGCAACAGCCCGCTCTCGAGGGCGCCTTCGATGCTCCCGTCGCTGAAACGCTCGGATCGCAGGATCGAGGTGAGCATGCGGACCGCATCGGCCACCGGGGCGGAAAGTAGGGCGGCCGAATCTTCCGCGTACCTCCGCAGGCCCTCCCAGTTCATCCAGTCGAATGGGACCACGAGGCCCAGCCTGCCGATACATGCCCGAAGTTCCTCCACCGATCGGGAGTACACCGGATAGGGCATCTGCCACACCGCTTGCCCGTCGTCACCGATCGGAGACGTTTCGATCACATCACCTCCGCGCCAGGTTGCGAAGGTGGTCTCCTCGGCGAGGGCGTCGACGGCGTTCCACAGCGCCTTCCACTCTTCGTCTCGTGCCTGAGCTAGCGCAGCATGGATCTTGGCGTCGGTCGAGGCATCGTCAGAGGCCACCGAGTCAGTATGCCGCTCGACAGCGGGTCCGCTGATCGCAACAAGATCTTTGTCATGGAAACGCCCCGCTGCGGGGTGTATTGGTGAAATACGATCGGATCGAATTGGCGTCACCCATCCCATTTCGTAGCAGCACACGGAAAGGTGCCGTCACGTCGCCCGAGGAAGGCCAGGGAGCCACAGGCGAGACCCATCTTCTCAAACCCGCCACCGTCGAGGCTCTCTTCCATCAGTCCTACAAACCCATAGTCCAGGCGCTGGCCCTGGCCTGCGGAGACCTGGACGCAGCCGAGGACGCCACCCAGGACGCCTTCGCCCAGGCGTGGTTGCGCTGGAGCAGCATCTCTCGTTACGACAACCCGGGGGCGTGGGTGCGTCGGGTGGCGATCAACAAGTTGCGCAACGCCCACCGCTCCCGTCTCCGTGGCCAGGCAGCCGTCGAGCGTTTGAACACCGAGACCTCGGTGGCGTTACCCGAGACCGCACCGGACCTGGTCGTCGGGCTGCAGCGCCTGCCCTACAAGCAACGTATGTGTGCGGTTCTCTATTACGTGGAGGGTCTCAGCACTGCCGAGGTAGCCCAAGCGCTGGGAATCTCCCAGGGCTCGGTCAGTCAGCATCTCAACCGGGCCCGAACCGCCCTTCGCGCCTATCTGGAGGCGACAGCATGACCATCGACGAACGTATCTCATCCGAACTGCGTCGCCATGCTCCCGATGTGGACGAGCAGGCGGCCTGGGACCGGATTCAGTCTGCGGCGCCGGCACGACACCGCGTCTGGGTCCGAAGGTGGATGCCCATCACGGTGGCGGCC
>JALDXM010000331.1:0-3152 GCA_032155085.1 Actinomycetota bacterium
TGAGGTGCTGGCAGCGATGCGGAGCTCATGATGGACATCGAGAAGATCAGGACCTTCCGGGTTGAGGACCCAGCCGCGATCGAACGAGCGGCTGCGGCCCGATCGAGACGGCCTCTGGCCGGGCGAATGATGCTGATAGCCGCGGATCATCCGGCCCGAGGTTCCCTGGCTGCCCGTGGCCGTCCTCAGGCGATGGCCGACAGATCCGAGTTGCTGTCGAGGCTGGTGACCGCCCTGGAGCGGCCCGGAGTCGACGGTGTTCTCGGCACGCCCGACATCGTGGAGGATCTCCTCCTGCTCGGCGCCCTCGAGGACAAGATCGTGATCGGGTCGATGAATCGGGGCGGCCTCGCCGGATCGGTATTCGAACTGGACGACAGATACACCGCTTACGACGCGGGGTCGATCGCCGCCATGGGTCTCGACGGCGGGAAGATGCTGGTCCGCATCGCCCTCGAGGATCCCGGCACAGTCCGCACCCTGGAGCACACCGGTGCCGCGGTGTCCGCTCTCGCTGCCGAAGGGCTGATGGCGATGGTCGAGCCGTTCATGTCACAGATCGACAACGGCAAGGTGGCCAACGACTTGTCACCCGACGCGGTGATCAAATCGGTGGGGATCGCCTCGGGACTGGGAAACACCAGCCGACACACCTGGCTGAAGCTGCCGGTCGTGGAGGAAATGGAACGGGTGATGGCCGCCACCACACTGCCCACGCTGCTCCTGGGCGGTGACCCCACCGGCTCCGACGACGAGGTGTTCGCCACATGGGCGAAGGCGCTGGAGTTGCCCGGCGTCCGAGGGCTGGTGGTGGGCCGCTCGCTGTTGTTTCCCAAAGACGATGACGTCGCCGCGGCAGTCGACATCGCCGCCAGCCTGGTTTCGGGCCCCTGATTTCGTTCTGTGCGGATTCGCGCGGCTGTACGCAAGGTAGATCCGCACAGAACGTTTACCCGACACTCAGGAAGGCTCGTCGATGTGGGCTCGCTGCAGGGTGCCGCTGTAGTCCAGGAAGACGGTCTTGGTCTCGGTGAACTGCTCGATTGCGGCCAGGCCGGACTCACGGTGACCGTTCCCTGTGTCCTTCACCCCGCCGAAGGGGAGATGGATCTCGGACCCGATGGTCAGAGCGTTCAGATAGACGAGGCCTGCCTCCAACTCGGTGACCGCCCGCAATGCCCGTCCGGTGTCCCGGGTGTATACCGCGGCCGACAGCCCGTAACGGGTTCCGTTGGCCACGGCGATGGCCTCGTCGTCGCCATCGACCCGGATCACCGTGACGGTCGGGCCAAAGATCTCCTCTTGTGCAATTCGCATTTCCGGCGCCGCATGGTCGAAAACGGTTGGGGCATAGAAGTAGCCGCCGTCAAGACCCAGATCCAGCTTCTCACCGCCCAATACGAGGGAGGCACCCTCCTCGACGCCGATCCCGGTGTAGGAGTGGACCCGGTCGAGCTGCTTGGCGTTGATCAACGGGCCGACCTCGGTCTTCGGGTCCAAACCGTCTCCGACAACCAACGCCTCGGCCCCGGCCACGAGACGCTCGACGACCTCGTCCGCCACCCTGTTGTCGACGACGAGCCTGCTGCTGGCAGTGCACCGCTGACCTGTGGTGGAGAAGCCTCCCCAAAGAGCCCCTCTCACCGTCTCCTCCAAGTCGGCGTCGTCGAACACGACGAGAGCGTTCTTGCCCCCCATCTCCAGGGACACATGCTTCAGCTGGGCTCCGGCCGAGGTGGCGATCTGCCTGCCCACGGTCTGGGAGCCGGTGAAGGAGACCATGTCGACGTCGGGATGGGTCACCAGGGGCTGGCCTGCCTCAGGGCCGTACCCGGTGACCAGGTTGGCCACCCCGGGCGGAAATCCCGCCTCCTCGAGGATCTCGAAGAGACGCATCGCGGAAAGGGGTGTGTCCTCGGCGGGTTTCACCACCACGGTGTTGCCGCAAACCAGCGCCGGGAAGAGCTTCCACGCCGGCATCAGCATCGGAAGGTTCCAGGGGGTGATGATTCCGACCACGCCAACCGGGTCGCGCACGGTCATCGCCAGGCGGTTGGGAAGACCAGAAGGAACTGTCTCGCCGAACATGCGCCGGCCCTCTCCCGACATGTACTCACCCGAGGTGATGGCGCCCTGGACGTCATAACCGGAGTCGACCAGGACCTTTCCCATCTCGCGGGTGACCGTCTCCGTCAGCTCGGGCTTGCGCTCTACGAGCAGCCGCGTTGCCCGGGCCACGATCTCGGCCCGAAGGGGGGCCGGTGTCCGCCTCCACTCCCCCTGGGCGGCTTTGGCCGCTGCCACCGCCGCGTCGACGTCCTCGGGGCCGCTCCGTTGGAATTCCCCGATCACTTCGTCGGGCCGGGCCGGATTGGTGTCGAGGAAGGTCTCGCCGGTCGAGGCCGGTGTCCACTTGCCGTCGACGTAGTTGAGATACGTGTCTGACATGGCCGATCAGGCCTGATCCACGCCGGCCAGCTCCAGGGCCAAGCCCATGCGGTGGGCGGCCAGATCGGGGTCCGGCAGTAGCCCGGCCTGGTCGGCAAGGACCAGTTGACGGGACAGATGGACTATCGACCGCGCCGACTCGAGACCGTTGATCATGCGGAAATGGTCCTGGTGGCCGCAGAGATAGGCCATGAACACCACCCCGGTCTTGTAGTAGTAGGTGGGTGTGGAGAAGACGTGACGGCTCAGGGCAAGCGTCGGCTCGAGGATCTTGTCGAACTGCTCGACCTCGTCCTGGTCGAGGGCCTGCACCGCCGCCGAGGCGGCCGGCGCGATCAGGTCGAACGCTCCCAGGAAGGCGTCGCTATGCCGCTCGCCGTCTCCCTTGATCGTGGTCGGATAGTCGAAGTCGTCACCGGTGTACATGCGGACACCTTCGGGGAGACGCCGTCTCAGGTCGATCTCGCGCTCCTTGTCGAGCAGTGAGATCTTGACGCCGTCCACCTTCCGGGCGTTCTCGGTGATGATGTCGATGAAGCAATCGGAGGCGGCATCGAGGTCGGTCAGGTCGTCGAGCGGGTCGTCTTCGTAGACGGGGATGACGAGGAGATCGGTGTCGATTTCACGGGCGTGCAGGGAGATGACGGAAACCGTCGGTGTCCGGTGAGCCGTGTGCATCAGGTCGAGATCGCTTAGAATTCGAG
>JALDXM010000332.1:0-3151 GCA_032155085.1 Actinomycetota bacterium
CGAACTCGCCCGTGAATCGCATCGTCCGCCTCGGCGGTGAAGTGCTGGTCGAGTCCAATGGGCAGACGCAGTCGTTCGAACAGGTCGTCTTCGCCACCCACCCCGATCAGGCTCTGGCCATCCTCGGTGAGGACGCCACCGATACCGAGGGCGCTCTACTCGGTGCCATGCGGTATGAGTCGAACGTCGCCGTCCTCCATAGCGACTCGAGCCTGATGCCCCGGAACCGCAGGGTGTGGTCCAGCTGGAATGCGATGGCGGAGGAAGCCGGCCGCCGTCACCACGTGGCCTCGGTGACCTACTGGATGAACCGCCTCCAGAACCTCAACCTCTCGTACCCCTTGTTCGTCTCCCTCAATCCGTTGCGGGAGCCGGATCCAGGCCAGGTTCACGCTCGTTTCGCATACGCCCACCCACAGTTCGATCTCGAATCGGTGGCGGCACAACAGGGTCTCGCCGCGATCCAGGGCCTGAGCAACACCTGGTACGCCGGGGCCTACCTCGGCTACGGCTTCCACGAGGACGGGCTCCAGTCAGGTCTCAACGTGGCAGCGGCCCTCGGCTCCCCGGTGCCATGGCACGGCACTTTCGAACCAGTGAGCTCGACCCCGTCCTTCACGGGGAGGGTGGTGGTCCCTTGAGGCCGTTACGGTCTGCCCTCTACCAGGGTCGGGTGCGTCACACCCGGCTCCAGCCCTTTCATCACGATTTCGAGTACCGGGTCTATTACGGGCTATTCGATATCGACGAGCTCGACTACCTCGACCGGAGACTCAGACTCTTCTCAGTCGGAAGACGCAACCTGGCGAGCTTCTACCCCCAGGACCATGGCCCCGTCGACGGGAGCTCTCTTCGAGCCTGGGCCGAAGACGTCCTCGCAGAGGCGGGTGTCGACATCGACGGCGGAAGGATCGAGCTGCTCGCCTTCCCCCGGATCCTCGGCTACGCCTTCAACCCGTTGAGCGTCTGGTACTGCTACGGGAGCGACGGCGATCTCAAAGGAGTCCTCCACGAGGTGCGGAACACGTTCGGTGACCGCCACGTATACGTGGTACCCCTCAATGATGAGAAGGCGTTCCGACACAGCTTCGCCAAGGCGATGCACGTATCCCCTTTCAATCCGATGGAGCAGACCTACCACTTCACGGTCAACCGGCCCGGGAAGCGGCTTCAAGTGGCGATCGAGCAGACCGACCAGAGCGGCAAGGTGTTCCGGGCGGGGATGAGGCTCTCACGGATTCCCTTGACCGACCGCAATCTGCTCAGGGTCTTCTTCACTCACCCTCTGGTGACGATGAAGGTCATCGCAGGGATCCACTGGCAAGCCCTGCGGCTCTGGCTCAAGGGCGCCACCTATCGGAAACGCCCTCGGCCCCCCGCCGATAGCATCACGATCGTGGACCCGAGCATGGTCGGATGAAGGCCCGGGAGCGGCTAGGTCTCCGCGTCTTCTCCTGGCTGGCACGTGCAGGGAGCATCCAGGTGACGCTTCCCACCGGGGAGACGGTATCGATCGGCCACGGGTCGCCCGGCGCGGACGTCGAGATCACGGACTATTCGGCCGTGGCCGACATCCTCCGCACCGGCCTCACCGGATTCGCGGAGGCGCATATGGACGGGCGGATCGAGACCTCGGACCTTCCCGCCCTGCTCCGCTGGGGCGTAGCCAACCAAGCCGCCTGGTTCGAGCACCCCCTGGCCCGTCTGACGCTGCCCGTCCGGAGGCTGTGGCAGCGGATCCGTCCCGAGAGACGGCACCCGCGAGTGCGAAGCATGAACGATCATTACAACCTGGGAAACGACTTCTATGAGAAGTGGCTCGACGAAACGATGACCTACTCCTCCGCCCGTTTCCTCGACCCCGACCAACCGCTGTCGGGAGCCCAGATGAACAAGTACCGGCTGATCGCGGACAAGGCTGGCCTGGCGCCCGGGATGCGGGTACTCGAGATCGGATGCGGTTGGGGAGGATTCGCCGAATACGCAGCCTCGGAAAGAGGCTGCGAGGTCACTGCAATCACCTTGTCCAAGGAGCAGGCGTCCTACGCCGAGAAGCGGATCGCCGAGCGCGGCCTTGCCGACAAGGTCGAGATCCGGCTTGCCGACTTCAGGGACATCACCGGCGAATTCGACGCGGTCGTCTCCATCGAGATGATCGAATCGGTCGACGAGACCCATTGGCCCGCCCTGTTCGAGATGATCGCCGACCGCCTCAAGCCAGAGGCGCGGGCTGCGATGCAGATCATCACGATCAAAGACGACGAATGGGAGCGCTACCGATCCAGGGCCGACTTCATACAGCAGTACATCTTCCCCGGGGGACAGATCCCGGCGCCCAAGGTCCTCAAGGCGTTCGCCGCCAAGGCCCGTCTGGACGTGGAGCAAATCGAGACCTTCGGCCTCGACTACGCGCGAACCCTGGCGGCTTGGCGGGACCGCTTCCTGGAGGCGTGGCCGGCGATCCAGGTTGAACACGGCCTCGACGAGCGTTTCCGCCGCATGTGGGAGCTGTACCTCGCCCTTTGCGAGGCGGGGTTCCGCATGGGGCGGATCAACGTCGAGCAGTGGGTATTCGCCCGCTGATCGATCTTCTCCGGCTCCTTCGCCCACATTCCCGAGCCCGGATCTCATCTGAATCACTCGACCGCTCCGAAGGACGGGTGAAGCAAGCGACCACTCAAGAGGTCGTAAAACAGAAGGAGATCTAAATGCGCAAGCTGATGCTTCTCATGGCCGTGATGGTGGTGGCGATACTGCCGGCCACGGCCGCAATGGCCCAGTCGGACGAGGGTCAGGTCATCGTGGTTCACGGTGTTCCCGATCTGGACGTCGACGTGTATGTCAACGGTGAGCTCACCCTCGAGGACTTTCAGTTCGGCGATGTAGCCGGTCCGCTGGACCTGCCCGCCGGCACCTACGAGATCGAGATATACGGCGCGGGCAGCGACCCGGCCGCCGGTGATCCTGCCCTGGCAGGCTCTGCCGATCTCCCCGCAGGTGCGGCCGCGACCATCGCCGCCTATCTGCAGGAGGGTGGGAGCCCGACTCTGGGAGTCTTCGTCGAAGACAACTCCTCGATCGCAGCCGGGAATGCCCGGGTGACTGCTCGGCACCTCGCCAACTTCGGCGCCGTGGACGTCCTGGCCAACGA
>JALDXM010000333.1:0-3151 GCA_032155085.1 Actinomycetota bacterium
TGGCTGCTCGCTCAGGAGGCTGTGCCTGCGGTGGCTCCTGGCGCCACCACACCGGAACAGGTAGCTGCCAACGCGGAGGCGGCGGACTGGAGCCCGAGCAAGGACGAACTGGGAGCGCTCAGGGCCCTTCTCGACGCCTAGCCCGAATAGGTGTTGGCCCAGTACAAGGCACAGGCTTCGTCTTCGGAGCAGAGGCGGAGCACGAGTGGCTCCGACGGGGCGGGTACCTCCAGGACCCACGAGTTGGCGCCGTCGACCGGGGCGGGCTCGACCACGACGGGTCGATTGCCGAAACGGATATCGATCGTGCTCCCGTCTTCCATGGTGACCTCGACCAGGACGTTGCCTTGCGAGTCGGGGGCTACCGATGGCGGTGGCTCGATCGTGTCCGAATGGAAGCCGGGACAGGACCAGCCGATGTGGGGAACCTCCACGGCCTCCACGCCGGTCACGACGATGTGATCCGGCGGGTACTCCCCGAGACGCTGCTCACAGGGATCCCCGCAGGCGGCAACCACAATTGCGAGCAACAGGACAGCGGTAAGAAGGAGCCGACGGCCGATCACAGAAGGCCAATTTAGAAAGCCCGATGTCTCTCGGCATTAGCGTCAATGCAATGCCGACATCACGAAGGTTCGTCCAGGTCGACGTGTTCAGCCCGATCCCGACCCAGGGGAACGGGCTGGCAGTAGTGATCGATGCCGAAGGCCTCGACGATTCCCAGCTCCAGGCCTTTGCCGCCTGGACCAACCTGGCCGAGACCACTTTCCTGCTTCCACCGGAGGACCCGGCCGCCGATTACCGGGTGCGCATCTTCACTCCATACGACGAGTTGTCGTTCGCCGGCCACCCGACCCTGGGCAGTTGCGTTGCCTGGCTCAACTCGGGGGGTGTCCCCTCGGAGGCCGGCTTGATCCGCCAGGAATGCGGGATCGGCATCGTCGACATCGACAGCACAGGGGAGCGTCTCGCCTTCGTGGCGCCGCCGACCTCGGTTTCGCCTCTCGCTCCCGACCGCTTCGATGCTATCGCGGAGGCGTTGGGCATCCCCCTCGAGGCGGTCGCCCAGACGGCCACTCTCGACAATGGGCCCGTCTGGCAGGTGCTGGATATCGGCTCCGCCGAGGAAGTGCTCGATGTCGACTCGTCGAGGGCCCGCTGGTCACCACTCGAGTTCGTGGGTCTGCTCGGAGCCCATGTCCCTGGCTCCGAATGCGACTACGAGGTGAGGATGCTCGCGTCCAATGGGGTGGAGGATCCGATCACCGGGTCGCTGAACGCGGCTCTCGCCTATTGGCTGCGAGATCAGGGCCGGCTCGACCACCCCCTCGTGGTATCCCAGGGCACTGCAATGGGACGACATGGCCGTGTCCACATTCAGCCGACGGATGACCGCATCCTCATCGGCGGTGATACCCACATCCTCATCGAGGGCACCGTCACCCTTTAGCGAGATGCCCGGCGATCACATCGAGCTCGATGAGCGATTCGAGGGCGACGCCCTCGATCCGGAGCTGTGGTTCCCCTACTACCTGCCCCATTGGAGCTCCCGGGAGCGATCGGCGGCGACGCACTCCATCGGCGAAGATGGTCTCCACCTGCTCATCCCCTTCGATCAGCCACTTTGGTGCCCCGACCTCCACGACGAGCCTCTCCGGGTCTCAGGTGTCCAGACCGGCAGCTTCGCCGGGCGCGTCGGCTCGACGATTGGCCAGCAGCCATTCAAGGAGGGGCTGAAGGTGACAGAGGAGCAACCGACCTTCTGGGGTTATACGCCCCGATATGGCGAGGTGTCGGTCACGATGAAGGGCATCATCTCTCCCCGCTCGATGTTCGGCTTCTGGCTCGCCGGGATCGAGGACCGCCCAGAGCGCTCGGGCGAGATCCTGGTCGCCGAGGTCTTCGGGGAATCGATCGAGGATGGCTCGGCCGCCGTCGGGATGGGGATCCGAAACTTCCGCGATCCGGCCCTTGTTTACGACATCTCGGCACCCCGAATCGACATCGACGTCGCCGAGTACCACACCTATGGCGTCACCTGGGAGCCGCGCCGCACTTCGCTCACAGTGGACGGCATCAAGTTGCGCAGCCTGGGCCAGGCGCCCGACTACCCGATGCAACTGATGTTCGGCGTCTTCGACTTCCCGAATCGAACCGGTGCCGCCGAGTTCGAGAGAGCAGTGCCCGAGCTGGTGGTGTCACGCGTGCGTGGACGGACCGGAGGGCGCTAGCCGGGCTCAGCGACGCTCTAGCCGAGGATTCGTCTCCGTTTCACCGGCCGTTGTCAATGAGGTCAGCTGGGTTTGCCAGGTTCGGCCTCGATGCCGGTCGCAGCCATCCGGCCCCGGCCGGCCCCCAAGCGGGGAAACAGCCGACGAAAGGAATGGCTGTGGCAGACATACTCGGAGCCCTCCAGGACGCGGCCGCTGCGAATCCGGAGAAGGCCCAGGAGGTCGTTGCCGACCTCAAGGCGAAGTTCGACGAACTCACGCCGGAGCAACAGCAGCAGGCCATGGAGAAGCTCGGTGAGCTGCGCGACAAGGTCGCGAATCTCTCCGAGGACCAGAAGGCCGACATAGAGTCCTTCATCCGCGACAAGGCCGGCATCTAGCCCTCATCATCCGCGGAACTAATCGGTTCAGGCGTCGGGTCCTACCGCTCCCAAGGCGAGCCAGTCGACCGCGACCCACGAGTCGCCATCCCAGATCAACGGGTTGATCTCGACCTCCTGGTAACGCTCGGCTGCAATGCCCCGGCTCAGCAAACTGACGATCGCGGCCAGACCTGAGATGTCAGCCGGTGGCACCCCGCGATACCCGTCCAGCAACGTCCGACCCCGAAGACGTTCGATCATCGCGGCCGCCGAGATCTCGTCGACCGGAGCGGGTGCGAATACGACGTCGTCGAGCAATTCGGTGAGCACACCGCCAATTCCTACCGAGATGAGCGGACCGAACACGGGGTCGACCAGGCCACCGAGGATCATCTCCAGACCGGGCCGATAGCGCTCCACCCTCACTCCCTCGACCAAATGGCCAGCAGCCGTTGCCCCCGCGGTCACATCGTCGATGGCGTTGCTCACATCAGAGGCGTCGCGTAGGTCGACGCGGACGCCTCCCACCTCGGTCTTGTGGGTCAGACCGGTCGCCCC
>JALDXM010000334.1:0-3139 GCA_032155085.1 Actinomycetota bacterium
ACCGGCGACGGCGCCGCCACCAAGACCCAGATCCAGACGATGGTCGCCCGGTTGCTCCGGCTCACCGAGCCGCCCAGACCGGCCGATGCGGCAGATGCTCTCGCCATCGCGCTGTGTCATCTCCGGGCAGCCCCGCTCGAGCGAGCCCGATGATCGGCCGCCTGCGAGGGATCCTGGTGTCACGACGTGGAGAGGTTGCCTGCGTGGAGGTAGGTGGCGTGGGTTATGAGGTGACGATGACGCCCCGCAGCCTCGCCGGGCTCCCGGGCGTTGGCGAAGAAGTCGTGGTTCACACTCACACCCACGTCCGCGAGGACGAGATGAGCCTCTATGGGTTCGAGGCAGAGACCGACCGTGACCTGTTCCGGGTCTTGCTTGGGGCAGGAGGGGTCGGTCCGAAGCTGGCGATGGCCATCCTCGGGAGCATGACCCACCAGGAGGTGGTGCGTGCCATCGTGACCGAAGATTCCGACGCATTGACCGTCGTCCCGGGTGTGGGGAAGAGAGGGGCCCAGAAGATCGTCCTCGAGTTGGCGCCCAAACTCGCCGGAGTCGACGCCGAGCTCGTGTCTTCGACCACCACCGTCACCGTTCGTCAGGCGCTCGAAGGCCTCGGTTACACCAGCGAGGAGATCAACGCAGTGATCGGCGAGCTCGACCCTGAGGCCAGCATCGAGACGCAGATCAAGACCGCGTTGCGCGCCCTGGGCAGGGGGTAGGGATGCGGGAAGACTCACTGTTGAACCCGACGATCGAAACCGAGGAAGAGGTGACGCTCCGCCCGAAGCGGCTCGACGAGTTCATCGGGCAGGACAGGGTCAGGGAGCGGTTGCAGATCTCACTCGATGCGGCGCGCAAGGAGAGCCGTCCACTCGATCACGTGCTCTTCTCCGGCCCGCCGGGCCTGGGCAAGACGACCTTGGCCGGTGTCATTGCCCACGAGCTGGATGTGAAGTTGAGGGTCACCTCCGGACCCGCACTCGACCGTCCCGGCGACCTCGCCGCCATCCTCTCCAACCTCGACGTCGGCGATGTGTTCTTCATCGACGAGATCCACCGTCTGCCTAGGGCGGTCGAGGAGGTTCTCTACCCCGCAATGGAGGACTTTCAGCTCGACATCGTCCTGGGGAAAGGGCCGACGGCGCAGTCCATCCGCCTCGATCTCCCTCGGTTCACTCTGGTCGGGGCAACGACCCGGAAGGGCACGGTGACGGCACCCTTGCGAGACCGGTTCGGCATCGAGGAGAAGCTCGACTATTACGAGCCCGGGGAACTGGGGACGATCATCAGAAGGTCGGCCGGGATCATCGGCGTCGAGATCTCTGACGACGCGGCGGAGATCATCGCCGGCCGCAGCCGCTCGACTCCCCGTATCGCCAACCGACTGCTGGCCCGGGTCCGTGATTTCGCCGTCGCCAGAGCCTCCGGTGTGATCGACCCTGATGTCGCGGACGACGCGCTACGGGTCTTCGAGGTCGATGACCTGGGCCTGGACAAGGTCGATCGCGCCATCCTCGAGGCCATCGTGGATCGTTTCGGCGGAGGGCCGGTCGGCCTCTCCACTCTCGCGATCGCGGTAGGCGAGGAGCCCGAGACCGTCGAGGATGCTTACGAGCCGTTCCTCCTTCAGTCCGGCCTGATCAAACGGACGCCGAGGGGCCGGATGGCGACCGCACGGGCCTACACACACCTGGGGCAGGAGCCGCCGGCCGACGCACAAGGCACCCTTCTCTAGCCTCACCGCCGGATGAGGGTCGAGGAGTTCACCTATCCGCTCCCGGATTCATCAATCGCCCAGGAGGCGATCGAGCCGCGTCACGACTCCCGGCTGCTCGACACCCGCGACCTGTCCGACCATCGGTTCCTCGAGCTGCCGACTCTGCTTCGCCCTGGAGATCTCGTCGTGGTCAACGAGACGCGGGTCAGAGCGGCCCGATTGACCGGGAAGAGACGGGACACCGGTGGCGCAGTGGAGCTGTTGATCCTGACCCGGCGCCCGGACGGGATGTGGGAGGCGCTGGCCCGCCCCTCGAGACGTCTCCGCCCAGGGGTCGGGATTGAATTCGAGGGTTTGTCGGCGACCATCGTCGAAGGGCCGGTCGACGGAATGGTGGTCGTGGACCTGAAATCTCCCGATGTCGAGGCGGCCATCGCCGCCGCCGGCGAGGTGCCGCTGCCGCCTTACTTCAAGGGCGTCCTCGACAACAGCTCCAGATACCAAACGATGTTCGCCCGCACCACGGGCTCGGCCGCAGCGCCCACCGCCGGCCTTCATTTCACACCGGAAGTGGTGGAGAGCCTGGATGAGGCAGACATCGCCATGGCCACCGTGGACCTCCATGTCGGGATCGACACCTTCCGCCCCATGACCAGCCGCGAGATCGAGGGGCACCGGATGCACTCGGAGTGGTGCGCCATTCCAGAGGAGACCGCAGCCGCCATCCGGACAGTGCGTCGGCGCGGGGGGCGTGTGGTGGCGATCGGCACGACGGTGGTGAGAGCGCTCGAGTCTTTCGGGAACGACGACGGCACGGTGCGCGCGATGGCCGGCCACACCGATCTCTTCCTCAAACCCGGGGACCGTTTCCGGGTCGTCGACGCGCTGGTCACAAACTTCCACGTCCCCGGCTCCACGCTCGTTGTCCTGGTGGCCGCGTTCATGGGTGAGCGGTGGCGCGATGCTTACCGTGTCGCCCTCGAGCGGGGCTATCGCTTTCTCTCCTTCGGGGATGCGATGTATGCCGAGCGATAATCGCCAAATGGGATCGGTCACCTGGACCCTGGACGCGAATGACGGCTTGGCGCGCACCGGCTGGGTCGACACTCCCCACGGCCGGGTTCGGACTCCGGCGTTCATGCCCGTCGGGACCAGGGCGGCGGTCAAGGCCGTCGCCACCCGGGATCTCGTCGAAGCCGGTGTTGTTGGTCTGCAGCCGGATCTTGACCACGTATTCGCCGTCGGTCGGGAAGTAGTGCTCGATCACCGTGCCGCCGCGCGATCCGAACGGGAGCCGCTCGTCGAGACGCTCGTCCTGGACCAGCTGGCGCGGCAGCGGATACGTCTCGATGGTCGTGGCCGTCACGATCTCTTCGATCGCCTCGGCGCCCGTTTCGGCGTCGCGCACGGCCCACAGCCCTT
>JALDXM010000335.1:0-3111 GCA_032155085.1 Actinomycetota bacterium
CCTCCTCCGCGCCGAGGAACGACTGGATGGCGACATGACTCCCCTGACGGTTGGCGACAAAAGAGATTGGCCCGGGAACTGTGGCCACGATGCGACCGTCCCCGCCAGGCTGTCTCAGCTCCAGGCCCTCGTCGGCGAGATGGAGGATTCCGTCCGGGATCCAATGAGGTGCCTGATAACCAGGGGCGGTGTCTCCCAGATCCGACCCCTCGCCCGCGAGGTCGATCGTCCCGAACAGGTCACCCTGGACATGGGCCACAACCTGGCTGCTATCAGGGCTCCAGGAGAAGTAGAACGGAGATCCCTGGGCCACCACTTCCGACGTCACGTCGCCGACGTCGACCAGTTCGAAGTCGATCGTGCCCAGCGGTGAGTTGTGGAGCACGCCGATCCCGTTGCCATCGGGAGACCAGAAGATGAAGAACGGTGGTGCCGCCATTGGCACAGAGGTGCGGGCGCCGTCCGAGTCGCTCCATCCGAGCCCGGAGCCATCGGCGTTGATCTCGGACCAGACCACGATGTCCGCTACCGGGGAGAAAGAGGGCTGACGGTACCCGGCGACATCCCCGCCATCATCGGTGACAGGGACAGGATTCGACCCGTCCGGATCGATGAGGACCACGTCGCCGGCTTCGTCCACGATCACCAACCGTCCCGGGAGATCTTCTACGTCGGTGGGGAGCGCTTCGGTTGTGGAAGCCTCCGAGTCTCCAGACCCTGTGGATGCGGATGGCTCGTCACTCCCTGTGCACGCGGCGGCCAGAAGCGACATGCCCAGGACGAGGGTCAATCGACGCCGGCGCACCCCGTCAAGGCTACCGATCGGCGCTGCCGGCGATTCCACGGTCTGAGGCGGTCAACTTGTGGGGTCTTCCCGCCGATATCCACCCATGGCACCGACCGACCGGCCGGTCATGACACCGCGCTTTCGCGCTGCCGTGCTGCTCGCCGCCTTGGTTGCCACCACCCTCGGGATCATGGCCGAGTACCGGGCCTGGGCTCTCCAATCGTCGGGAGCCGAATACCGCCTGGTCACATACGTGGTCATCGGGGTCACTGCCGCCTACCAGTTGCTCCGTCACCGGCGAATCGAGGCAGTCGCGGCCATGGCCGCTCTCGCCTTCTGTGCTCTCAGCCTGACCGAGGCCTGGCGCACCACAGGGTTCGACAGCGGCTACACCCTGGCCTGCTTGATCCTGATATCAGTGGTCTATGTCGCAACGCGTGAGAGCAAGTCGGTGGTCCCTCTTGTCCTGGTCTCGGGGCTCACCGCCACCTACACGGTGGCATCTGTGATCCTGGACCAACCTCCGGCCACGATCGCCTTCTCACGGCTCATGATCGGAATCCCGGGTCAGGCCCTGGTCATGTGGATCACGTGGCAACTGATCCAGTCGCTGGGACAGGCGTCCGAGCGCCAGGCCAACAGTGCCCGCATCAAGCAAGCGCTGGCCACCTGCTCCCAGGCGCTCCTCACCGGACGGGATGAAGAGCCACTGACCGCGGCCCTCGAGGCGCTTCTCGACGCCACCGAGGCCGATTACGCCTACATCGACATCAACCGGGTGGCCAAGGAAGGCGAGATCACGTGGGAGATCGTGGCCGAGGCGCTCGGCGACAACGTTCCCGACGGCCCGGACACATTCGACGAAGGCGACTACAGCCAGTTCCCACAGGTGATCGACATCCTCTCTTCAGGGGCGCCGGCCCGGATCCGTGTCAGCGACCTCCCTATGCCCGTGCGTGCCCGTTATGAGGCCGAGGGCATCCGCTCCGAGCTGATGGCGCCGATCATGATCCGCGATCAGTGGGTTGGGACCCTCGGCTATTCGGACTTCTGGAGGGACGATGTCTGGACCGATGTGGAGGTCGACGGTTTGATGCGGGCGGCGGACATGGTCAGCGCCTACTGGGAGAGGGAGTCAGCTCGTGAGGGCCTGGTCGAGTTGGCCGCAGCCAAGGACCGATTCATTGCGACAGTGAGCCACGAGCTGCGAACCCCTCTGGCCGCCGTCGTGGGCTTCTCCGACGAGCTGGCCAACGGGCTGGAGGGTTACGACCGCGCCGAGGTCGCCGAGATGGTCGGGCTGATCTCCAGCCAGAGCAAGGAAGTGGCCCAGTTGGTAGATGACCTTCTCACCGCGGAGCGAGCAGCCTCAGGCAACCTCACCGTCAGCCCGAGGGCCATCGAGTTGCTCGAAGAGTGCCGATCGATCGTCGGCGGCCTCGGGGTCGATCTGGATGTGACTGTCGTCGGCGGGCCTGCAATGGCATGGGCGGACACACTTCGCACACGGCAAATCGTCCGCAACCTGCTCACCAACGCCTACCGGTACGGCGGCCCCCACGTCAAGGTCGAGGTCTCCAGCCGGCCCGACGTCGCCTCATTGGTCGTGAGCGACGATGGTCCGGGGGTCAAGGGGATCGACGCCGAGCACATCTTCGACCCGTACTACCGCTCACAGTCGTCGGCGGCCGACGCCAGGCCCGATTCGGTCGGGCTCGGCCTTGCTGTGGCACGGCAACTGGCGCGCATGATGGGAGGCGACCTCGTCTACGGCCGTCGCTCGGGCTGGACTCGCTTCGAGCTCACCCTTCCCTCGGCTCCCGACGCCGCGGCCAGCCTGGCGGGCTAGCGGTCTGTCGGGCGACTAAACGAACAACTGCACGTCTGCGTCAGCGGCGAAGTCGAGGAATGCGGCCGCACCGGCGATCTCGCAACCCTTGATCAGGTCGTCCTCCTCGACACCCATCACGCCCATGGTGGTCGAGCAGGCAAAGAACCTGACCCCGAGACCCTGAGCCATGTCGATGAACTCGGGGACGGATGGCATCCGGGCATCGGTCATCCATTTCTTCATCATCTTGGTGGCCGCCGCCGTCGCCCCCGGCATCGCCCCCAAGAGGTTGGGAAGCTGGATCGGGCCTGCGGGATTGGCCAGGGAGGCGACCTTGAGGCTCTCGAGCCGGTCGTTGTGGATGATGTCGAGCCCGTAGAAGGTGAAGTAGACCCCTGCCTCCCAGCCCAGGCTGGCTGCCGTGGTAGCCAGGATCAGCGGCGGGTAGGCCTGGTCAAGGGTTCCCTTCGAGGCGACCAGGGCGATGCGACGC
>JALDXM010000336.1:0-3088 GCA_032155085.1 Actinomycetota bacterium
CTATGTAGGAGCCCGGAACATCGGACGTGCCGCCACCCTGGTGGGAAGAATCGGCAGCGGGGAGGTGGTCCCCCTCGGTGTCGGGGTCGCTGGAGCGCTCGTGATCAACGCCACACCGCTCGGCATGGGCGGGGAGCGACTCCCGGAGGCGGTCACGATGACTGCCTCAGGCATCGTCGACCTGCCCTACGGGCCACATGAGACACTAACCGTGGCTGGGGCCCGTGCGACGGGGTTGCCGTTCATGGACGGAATCGAGTTCCTCGTCCTTCAGGCGGCGGCGTCATTCGAGTGGTGGACCGGGCTTCCAGGCCCACGCGAGGTCATGGTCCGTGCGGCTAGAAACACCTAAAGCGTTGGGCGTATGCGGCCGATCTCGTGGCTAAGTCTTCAAGTCAAGGAGTGGTTCAGGTGGCCCTTTCTGGAAATCTCGGTTTTGTCCCTCTCGATGAGGTGTTGCGTCTCTTGATGCGTTCCGATCAGCGCGGTTCGGTCGAGGTGCGCGGTGAGGACATCCGCGGCCGCGTCTTCGTGGGCAAGAAGGGCATCGCCCTGGCCACGACTGCCGAGGACCGCGACCTGCACAAGCATCTGGTCAACTCGGGATACGTCGACGACGTGTTTCTGCGGAAGGTCGTCTCAGGTGAGTCGTCATTCTCTGATCTCCACGATCGGGAGACCGCCATCATCGACCTGCTTCGTGAGATCACGGTCGAGAGCCTCTACCACCTGGGTGTCAAGGGTGCGACCTTCGAGGTCACCGAAGGAGCCATTACCGCCTACGGGAGCCCCCGCCCCTTCGAATTGGAAGCCGCGCTCGACGATTCACGCCGCCGCGCCGACGAGTGGGCCTCCGTCCACGAGACGATCGCCGACCTCGACGCAACCATCCGAATGAACCGCGACGCAGGCGATCTGGAAGAGATCAAGCTCAACCGCGAGGCCTGGCGTCTGCTCTGCGAGCTGGGCTCCGGGGCCTCTGTCGCCGCTATCGCCGAGCGTCTGGGGACCACCGAGTTCTGGATCGCCAAGGTCGCAGCCGAGCTGACCGAGCGTCAGTTGCTGTCCCTGGGCGAGAATTGGTCCGAGCAGTCGGCTCCTGAGCCGGCCGAGGCCGTCAGCATCGATGTGCCCGCCGCTCCGGCCGATTCCTGGTGGGTCGAGCCCCAGGAAGAGGCAGTCGCCGAGATCGAGGCCGAGATCTCCGACCAGCCGGTCTTCGAGGAGACCGCTCCGGTCGCCTTCGAGCCTGCCGAGGCCGAGGCTTTCGAGCCGGTCGCCGACGACACCAAGGGAAGCCGATTCGGACATTTCGTGAAGTCGAATCAGGTGGATGAGCCTTTCGCCCAGACCGAGGAGACCTTCGCTCCGGCCACCGAGAACGGCGACCAGGAGGAGTCATACTCCGAGACCCCCCAATTCGAGGCCGCTGTCGAAGCTGCGGTCGAGCCTGATGTCGAGGAAGACACCGAGGCGTTCTTGGAGAAGGTGTTCTCGCAGCTCGAGGTCAACGGCAAGGCCGATGTCGAGGAAGAAGGCCACGGCCTGCTCCGCCGGCGTCGGATGGGATCCGTGCTCAAGGAGATCGACGAAGACTGATCCGGCGGTCGTCCCCACGACCCCGGCCCCCAACCCGACCACTAACTTGCTCCGGCGGTGAACAACATCATCGCCGGAGCATTTGGGTTTCTGGGTGCCCTGGTCGCGCACGACCTTGCCGCACAGGCATTGCTCGACCTCCCTCTGCGCCCTCTGGTCGGCACATGCCCGAAGTGCGGAACTCGGCGAGGATGGTTCACTGTCCGCTGCCCCAGCTGCCGTAGGCGGATTGGACGGGAGATCCTGCTCGTCGGAGTCGGCATCGCCTTCGCGGTCGGCTTCGCCAACACTCTCGGTCCGGTGTGGGCCCTGATCCCGTATCTCGGGTTCCTCTGGCTCACGCTCGCGCTCGGGATCACCGACATCGATGCGTTTCGGATCGTCGATCGATTGAACATCCGGGGGACCGTCGTTCTCGTCCTGGCGCTCGGCGCGGCGTCGCTGGCCGATGCCAACGGAGAAGCCTGGATCAGGGCAATCCTCGGGGGCTTGGCCTACTTCGCCGGGACGAACCTCGTGTTCCTGCTCGTGCGCGGCCGAGGCTTTGGCTACGGGGACGTGAAGCTGTCAGCTCAGCTCGGAGTGTTCACCGCCTATCTCTCCTGGGGCACGCTGGGTTGGACTGTCTTCCTGACCGCTCTCATCGGGGGTGTCATCTCCATCGCGGCGCTGGGCGCCGGGCTGGTCGCGAGATCGAGGGAGAGAAAGACTGGAGGCCAGGCGGGATCAGTTCGTGATGCGATGCGGGCAGAGGTGCCTTATGGGCCGGCAATGATCCTCGGCGCCTGGGTCGCCATCGTGCTGGTGGGGCTCGGAGCTTTCCCGATCCCGACGTAGCATCTGGCCATGTTGCGCTTCATGACCGCCGGCGAGTCACACGGCCCCGGGCTGGTGACCATCGTGGAAGGGCTCCCTCGCGGGCTCGAGGTGCTGCCCGACCAGATCACCGGCGAACTGGCCCGGCGCCGCATGGGCTACGGGCGGGGCAAGCGCATGGCCATCGAGAAGGACGAGATCGAGATCCTCGGTGGGATCAGGCACGGTCGGACTCTTGGCTCACCGGTTGCCGTGCTGATTCGCAACACCGAGTGGCCGAGGTGGTCCGAGGAGATGAGCCCGGAACCGGCCTCGTCCAAGAAGTCGGTGACCCGGCCTCGGCCCGGACATGCCGATCTGGCGGGCATGCTCAAATATGGGACCGACGACGCGAGGGACATCCTGGAGCGCGCCTCCGCTCGGGAGACAGCGGCCCGGACTGTGGCCGGGATCCTGTCCAAGATATTCCTGGCCACCGTGGGGGTGCGCGTATTCAGCCACGTCGTTGCCATCGGCCCGGTGTCGAGTGAGGGTCCGATGCCCGGCCCCGAGGACCAGGACCGCATCGACGACAGCCCGGTCCGCTGCCTCGACCCCACCGCCGAGGCCGCGATGATCGCGGCCATCGAGGACGCCAAAGAGCAACGCGACACGCTGGGAGGAGTGTTCGAGG
>JALDXM010000337.1:0-3084 GCA_032155085.1 Actinomycetota bacterium
CAGCTCGCCACCGGTCCACGCCGCCAGCACCTTGGCCAGCTCGGTCTTGCCCACTCCCACCTCACCTTCGAGGAGGAGGGGGCGCCCCAGAGTCATTGCGACGTAGGCCGCGGTGGAGAGACCCCGATCCGCCAGGTAGTCGCCGGAACGAAGCAGATCGGTGAGCTCGGCGACACTGGTTGGTGATCCGCTCACGAACCTGCCGCCTCCTGACGAAGTGTGAACGATTGAGCCAGGGCTATTCGCCCTGACCGAGCACCAGGTCCCGAATCGACCCCTCCGATGTGCTCAACTTGCCCTCACGTGCCAGCTTGGCCCGCCAAGCGGCGCCGAGGTCGCTGCCAGGCTCGGCATAGCCGTCGAAAGTGACGTCTTTCATGTTCCGGCAGGGCTTGGTCGGGCTGCAGTCCTCGTCGAGATCGTGATCGTGGGTGTGATCGACCTGCCACACCGAGTGGAGGACATCGCCGGTGGTCTCGCCATGGCCGCTCATGGAGTGGATTCTACTCCCCGGCTTCCTTCTGGGAGATGGCCTCGGCCAGGACCGATACCGCGATCTCACCTGGCGTCTCGGCACCGATGTCGACCCCTGCGGGGCCGTTGATGCGGCTCAGATCGTCCACACCCCGGTAGCGGAGCCAATCTGCCCTGGTCTCCTGCATTCGGCGGCTGCCGACCGACCCGATGTAGCCCGCCCCACTTTCCAGCGCTGTCAGCAGGGCTGGGCCGGCCAGTTCTACGTCATGCGCCGCGACAACGACCTTGTCCGCCGGAGACAATCCGGCAATCACGCCAGTGGCCGAAGCCGCGTCGGTCAGGTGATGGGTCTTCCAACCCACCAAATCGGCCATGTTGGCGATCGCCTCCGCTACCGGGCCACCGCCAACCACTGCCATTTCGGGGACCGCGCGAAACATGGAAATGACCCGGCCTTCCTCGGTGATGGTCGACCCTGCGCCGTCGCTGAATTGCCTTCGGACGTCTTCATCTGCATCGCCAACACTGTCCCCCGCGTACAACTCGAAGCCAGTCACTTCATCCCCATCCATAGCCGCAACCAGGCAGAAGGGCCGCCGGGCGGCAGCCAGCTCCCAAACCTCGGCGGGAAGAGCATGGGCGGGGACGATCAGACTGCGTCCGCTGGCACCCGTCTGCATCCCTGCGATCAGGGCGTCGACATTGGACAACTCGACATCCACCAGACGCCCCGCCTCCCATCGCCCCGCCATGTCGGCGAGCTGGCCATCGAAGAAGCCCCGATCCAACGTGCCGACCCGGCCGCCACCAGGCGTGAACATCACCGCATCGGACCAATCCCCCACCTGTAGTCCATCGACGTCGACGAGCCAGGCGACATCGGCGCGGGTCCCCGCCCGAAGGCACGCCGCAGCGCTGAGGGCGATCCCGTACATCTGCGGATTCTACGAATGGACGGATCTTCGATGGGGCACGGCCATCCTCTCACCAAGTCCCGCGGTTTAGGCTTCCGGCTGTGATCCCCGACACCGTCGAGAAGCTGGATCAGCGTCTCGACGACCTCGACTACTTCGCCGACGAGAGCCTTCTCGTCGCCATACACATCGCCGTCCAACTGGGCCGTCCTCTGTTCCTCGAAGGCGAGGCGGGAGTAGGTAAGACCGAGGTGGCCAAGGTGCTGGCCGCCATGGGCGAGGCCAACCTGATCCGTCTCCAGTGCTACGAGGGCCTCGACGTCGGGCAGGCACTGTACGAGTGGGATTACGCCCGCCAGATGATGGCGATACGCCTTCTCGAGGCACGTGGCGAGGGTGCCACCGCCACCCCCCACGACATCATGAGCCGTGAGTATCTGATTGCCCGGCCTCTGCTCCAGGCGATCGAAGCCAGCAGCGACGGCAACCGCCCAGTGCTCCTGATCGACGAGCTGGACCGTGCCGACGAGGAGTTCGAGGCGTTCCTCCTCGAGTTGTTGTCCGACTTCCAGGTCACGATTCCCGAAATCGGGACGATCAGGGCGGAGAGGCGGCCAATCGTCGTCCTCACCTCGAACCGGACCCGGGAGATTCACGACGCTCTGAAGCGGCGTTGTGTCTATCACTGGATCGACTACCCGACACCCTCCCGCGAGGCAGAGATAATCACCCGCAAGGTTCCCGAGTTGGAAGACGGCCTGGCCGGAGCGATCGCCGAGGCAATGAGCCGGCTGAGGGAGATGGAGCTGTTCAAGCCTCCCGGCGTGGCCGAGACCCTCGATTGGGCCGAGTCCCTGAAACTCCTCCAGGCCGGAAGCCTGACACCCACGACGATCGACAGCACCATCGGCGTAGTCCTCAAGTACAAGGACGACATCGACATGGTGCGCTCCGCAGGAGTAGAGACACTGGTCGGATGAGCCCGCCAGGGTTGATCGACCAGCTCAGCGCATTCTCAGCGGCTCTGCGCGGCCGCGGGCTGGTCGTGACGCCCGATCAAACCGCCGACATGGCCCGGGCCTTGACCCTGGTAGACCTGGCTGTCCGCACCCAGGCCAAGGCATCGCTCCGTTCGCTGGCAGTGACTGACCCTTCCCAGATCCCGGTCTTCGACGAGGAGTTCGAGAAGTTCTTCGCCAGCACCCCACCGCCGCTCGTGCCGAAGAGCCCCGACGTCGGGGTGGCGAGGGTCCCCGCTCATGCCCTCCACGGCGCGGCGGGCGCGTCGACGATGGACATCTCCGCACCGACCGGCGCCTCGGCCGTGGATCGGCTCGCCACTCGCGATTTCGCCGATCTCGAGGACGACGACCTCCAGGAGGCGCGCCGTTTGGTCATGACGATGATGTGGCACCCCACTGATTACCGGACGCGTCGCTGGTCACCCGGCGATGGCCGAAAGCACGACCTCCGGCGCACCCTGCGCGAGGCTGTCGGGCCGACCGGCGACATGATGTCGATGAGTTGGAAGCGGCGACGCCGCAAAGAGCGGCCGCTGATCATCGTCGCCGACATCTCCGGCTCGATGGAGAGATATGCCGACATCTTCCTCGTCTTCGCCCATGCCGCCCAACGCCGACTCCGAGAGGTCGAGATCTTCACCTTCTCGACACGTCTCAGCCGGATCACCGAG
>JALDXM010000338.1:0-3078 GCA_032155085.1 Actinomycetota bacterium
GGCCTGATCAGCCGGTCGTTTGAGCAAAGTCGACACCGGGAAGATCTGGACAATGGCAAAGCTGGTAGTCGTCGAAATGCTCTCCCTGGATGGGGTGATGCAAGCGCCTGGTGCCCCGGATGAGGACCGCAGCGGCGGGTTCGAGCATGGTGGATGGGCGATGCCCTACTTCGACGAGGTCGCCGCAGAGGCGGCCGGCCAGTCGATGTCGGAGACGGCCGCATTTCTCTTCGGGCGAAAGACCTACGAGATCATGGCCGCTTATTGGCCCAGGCAGCCGGAAGGCGACATGTTTGCCGACGTGCTCAACGGGTTGCCCAAGTACGTGGCCTCGACCACCCTCGACGAGCCCTTGGCCTGGTCAGGCTCCAGTCTCCTGAAGGGTGAAGTCGCCGAGGAAGTGGCTGCGCTCAAAGGGGAGCTGGACGGGAACATCGTCGTGCTGGGCAGCGGGCAGTTGGCCCGGACTCTGATGGAGCACGACCTCGTCGACGAGTACGGACTGACGATCCACCCGCTTCTCCTCGGTCCCGGCAAGCGTCTCTTCGACGAGGCGGGCACGATGCGACTCATGCGTCTGGTCGATTCGAAGACCACGACCACCGGCGTAATCATGGCCACCTACGAGCCCGAGGGCTGATTTACCGCACCAGTCGGCTCGTCCTATCCTCAGATGGTGACTCTGGCCGACTATCTGCCGATCGGGATCATGCTCGTTCTCGCCGCAGTTTTCGTCGCCGTTTCCCTCATCGCCTCCAGCCTCGTCCGACCCAACAACCCCACCGAGGCCAAGCTCGATCCTTACGAGAGCGGCATCGTCCCCGAGATGGAGCCCGTGCAGCGGTTCCCGGTCAAGTTCTATCTGGTGGCGATGCTCTTCGTGATCTTCGATGTGGAGATCATCTTCCTCTTCGCCTGGGCCTCGATCTACGACAGTCTCGGCTGGTACGGGGTGGCGGCGATCTTCATCTTCACGTTCTTCGTCGCCGAGACCCTGGCCTATGTCTGGAAGCGGGGCGCCCTCGACTGGAACGTCCATCGTCGGGCCCGCTACATCCCAACCGACGCCACCGACGAGGCCGCCTGATGGCTACGACCGCCCCGGGCAACCTGCTCATGACGACGATCGACAAGGCGGCGCGGTGGGCCAAGACCCGCTCGATGTTCCCCGCCTCGTTCGGCCTCGCTTGCTGCGCCATCGAGATGATGGCCACAGGGACGGCCCACTACGACTTGAGCCGGTTCGGGATGGAGGTGTTCCGCGCCTCGCCCCGACAGTCCGATCTCATGGTGGTGGCGGGGCGGGTGAGTCAGAAGATGGCCCCCGTGCTGCGACAGGTCTACGACCAGATGCCCGACCCGAAATGGGTGATCTCGATGGGTGCCTGCGCATCCACCGGGGGCATGTTCAACAACTACGCCCTGGTCCAGGGTGTCGATCAGGTGGTCCCGGTCGATATCTACGTGCCGGGCTGCCCGCCAGGACCGCAGAGCCTGATGCACGGCATCCTGACCTTGCACGACAAGATCATGAAGGGTGAGATCGCCAGTTGACCGACGACACCGGCGCCGTCGAGATCGGGGAAGCCACAGAGGTCCCCGAGCGGCCGCTCCCCGAAAACGAGGTCCTGAAAGGCTTGTTCAAGCCTTTCGACGACGTGGCTTGGGAGGATTCACTAGGCCAGGACGTGGCGCGGGTGCCCAATGAGCGCTGGCTCGATTTCGCCAGCGCGGCGAAGGAGGCCGGGTTCGAGGTGTGTGTCGACATCACCGCGGTCGACTGGATGCGCTCGCGGCCCGACCGTTTCGAGGTGGTGGCCAACCTGCTGTCGATGCAGCATCGTCTTCGGCTGCGCATGATCACCACCGCCCCTCGTCTCGACCCAACCGTCGCCTCGCTCGTCCCGGTCTGGCCTGGGGCCAACTTCGCCGAGCGCGAGGCGTACGACATGTTCGGGATTGTCTTCGAAGGGCACCCGGATCTGACCCGCATCCTCATGCCCGACGAGTGGGAGGGCCACCCACTGCGGAAGGATTTCGGCGTGGGCGCGGTGCCCGTGCAGTTCAAGGAAAGCCACAAGGTGAGCTGATTTGACCGACGACATCAAGACCCTCGACGTCTGGGTGGCCGGCACCGAGGAGCCGGAATTGACGCCGACGGACGAGGGCGCCCAGGAGATATCGATTGACGAGTCGGGTCGGCGTCTCGACGAGCAGTTCGGGCGGGTGGTCGAGGACGATTACGTGTTCGACGACGAGGCCGAAGAGGACGAGCGGATGATCCTCAACATGGGCCCCCAGCACCCATCGACCCATGGCGTGCTCCGACTCCAGATCGAGTTGGAGGGGGAGATCATCCGGCGCACCAAGCCGATCATCGGATACCTCCACACCGGGATGGAGAAGACCGGGGAGCAGCTCAACTTCTCCCAGGGCGGCACCAACGTGACCCGTATGGATTACCTGGCCCCGTTCCACAACGAGCTGGCCTTCTCGCTTGCCGTCGAGAGGCTTCTCGGGATCGAAGTTCCACCTCGCGCCGCGGCAATCAGGGTTCTCCTCACCGAGCTGAACCGCTGCTCGTCCCATCTCGTTGCGCTGGCCACGAACGGGATGGACATCGGGGCCATCTCCATGATGATGTACGGCTTCCGCGAGCGAGAGCAGATCCTCGCCTTCTTCGAGAAGACGACCGGGCTGCGAATGAACCACAACTTCATCCGACCCGGTGGGGTGGCCGCCGACCTGCCACCGGGTTGGAAGGACGACGTAGCCGCCATCATCGAAGAGTTCCCCAGGCGGCTCGATCAGTACGACGACCTCCTCGAGAACAATCCAATCTGGGTGGCCCGCACCAAGGGCGTCGGTGTCCTCTCGGCAGAGGAGGCCACTGCGTACGGGATCACAGGGCCGACCTTACGCTCCACCGGTGTCGATTGGGACATTCGCAAGGCCTTCCCGTACAGCGGTATCGAGCAGTACGAGTTCGAGGTGCCGCTTGGCGAGCACGGTGATGTCTACGACCGTTACCGGATCAGGGTCGAGGAGATCAAGCAGTCCCTCGGGATCGTCGAGCAG
>JALDXM010000339.1:0-3066 GCA_032155085.1 Actinomycetota bacterium
CTTCCAGGGCCGCGAGGCGGCGAATGTGTTCTATGACGCGGTGCCCGACATCGTCGCGGACACGATGCTCCGATTGGAGAAGGAGACAGGGCGGAGTTATCAGCTGTTCGACTACATCGGGGCATCGGATCCCGAGACCGTGATGGTGATCATGGGATCAGGGGGTGGCGCGGCCAGGGAGGCAGTCCGCCGGCTCGAGGAGGAAGGCTCCCGAGTCGGAGTCGTCCAGGTCAGGCTCTATCGGCCATTCGATGTGGCGCGGTTCGTCGCGTCTATCCCCCTTTCGACCCGCCGCATCGTCGTCATGGATCGCACCAAGGAACCGGGCGCGGTCGGCGAGCCCCTCTACCAGGACGTGGTCTCCGCCCTCGCCGAGACAAGTCGTCAGATCGAGGTCTACGGAGCCAGATATGGGCTCTCGTCCAAGGAGTTCACCCCGGCCATGGTGGCCGGAGTCCTCGCCGAGGTGGAGGGCCCTTCGCCGAGACGACACTTCACGGTGGGGATAGTCGACGACCTGACCGGACTGTCGATCGAGTATGACCAAACCTGGTGGTCGGAGCCCGATGATGTCACCAGCGCGGTCTTCTACGGGCTCGGCTCCGACGGGACGGTTGGGGCGAACAAGAACTCGGCCAAGATCATTGGCGGGTCCACCGACCTGTATGCCCAGGGCTATTTCGTGTACGACTCGAAGAAATCCGGGTCCCGGACCGTCTCCCATCTCAGGATCTCGCCTCGTCCCATCGAGTCGACATACCTGATCCAGAAGGCCGCCTTCGTGGCCGTCCACCAGTTCGACTTCCTGGATGATTTCGACATTCTCGACATCGCCGCCCACGGTGCCACCGTCCTGCTCAACGGTCCGTACCCGCCCGAGACCCTGTGGGATCGGCTGCCCGAAGAGACGCAAACGCACGTGCTCGAAAAGGACCTGCAGCTATGGGCGGTCGACGCCGACGCAATAGCCCGGGAGGCGGGGCTGGGGAGGAGGATCAACACCGTTCTTCAGACTTGCTTCTTCCACCTCACCGACATCATGCCGACGAACGAGGCGACCGCAGCCATCAAGGCCCAGATCCGCAAGAGCTATGGGAACCGAGGCCAGGTGGTGGTGCTTCGCAACGAGGAGGCCGTCGATCGGGCAGTGGAAGGTCTGAGCCGTGTCGAGTCCCGGGCCGTGGGCAGTGGGCGACGCATCAACAGCCCGATACCCGATGTCGCCCCCGACTTCGTCAAGCGGGTGACCTCGATGATCATGGCCGGGAAGGGTGACCTCCTTCCAGTCTCCGCGCTGCCCGTTGACGGCACCTTCCCAACAGGGACTGCCCTGTGGGAGAAGCGCTCGATCGCCCACGAGATACCGATCTGGGACCCAGACATCTGCATCGACTGCGGCCGGTGCGCCCTGGTGTGCCCCCACGCCGCGATCCGGTTCAAGGTGTTCGAGGCTGACGTCGAGATCCCCGACGGCTTCTTGTGGAAGGAGCCGACCGGCAAGGACTTCCCGGGGCAGCGAATCGCCATTCAGGTGGCGCCCGACGACTGCACCGGCTGTGGTGTTTGTGTCGAGGTGTGTCCTGCCAAGTCCAAGGAGGTCGTGAGACACAAGGCGATCAACATGGAGCCCATCGACCCGCATCTCGACCGGGAGCGCCGCAACTTCGAGATCTTCCTCGACCTTCCCGAGATCGACCGGTCGAAGGTGAATGCCGGGTCGGTGAAGGGGTCCCAGCTGCTCCAGCCGCTATTCGAATTCTCGGGTGCCTGCGCTGGCTGCGGGGAGACGCCCTACCTGAAGCTGATCACACAGATGATGGGCGACAGGATGATCGTGGCCAACGCCACCGGCTGCTCCTCGATCTACGGAGGAAACCTGCCGACCACACCCTGGACGGTCGACAACGAGGGCCGGGGTCCGACATGGTCGAACAGCCTGTTCGAGGACAACGCAGAGTTCGGGCTCGGGATGAGAATGGCGATGGAAGCCCAACGCAAAGACGCCGTGCTTCTGGTCACCGCCCTCGCCCCCGAGCTGGGCCAGCTGGCGATCGACATCCTCGACCTGGCCGAGCACCCCGATCTTTCGGATCTGGACGCTCTGACTGTGAGACAGAGAGATCTGGTCGCCCAGCTCCAGGAACGACTCGCCACCCTGGACGGGCCCTTGCCGCGGCGCCTCGAGGGGGTTGCTGAATCGCTGATCGAGACCAGTATCTGGATCGTCGGCGGCGACGGCTGGGCCTACGACATCGGATTCGGGGGGCTCGATCACGTCCTGGCATCGGGCCGCGACATCAACATTCTGGTGATGGACACCGAGGTGTATTCCAATACCGGCGGTCAGGCTTCCAAGGCCACACCGAGAGCGGCGATTGCCAAGTTCGCCGCTGGCGGCAAGACGACCGGCAAGAAGGATCTGGGTCAGATCGCCATGGCCTACGGCAACGTCTACGTCGGACAGATCGCGATGGGCGCAAACCCGACTCAGACGGTGAGAACGATCGTCGAGGCGGAAGCACACCGCGGAGTCTCCCTTGTGATCGCGTACAGCCCATGTATCGCTCACGGATACGACATGAAGGATCAGCTGAGCCATCAGAAGGCGGCCACCGACTCCGGGTATTGGCCCCTCTACAGGTACGACCCGGCCCGCGAGGCGCAGGGTGAGCCGGGACTTCGTCTCGACAGCCGGGCTCCGACCATCCCGTTCAAGGACTATGCAAACACCGAGACCCGGTTCGCCATGTTGGGCAGAGTCGATCCGGAGGGGGCCGAGGAGTTGCTGCGCCAGGCCCAGGCCGATATCGACAACCGCTGGCACCTATACGAACAGATGGTCAACGTGCACCGGACGGCCGAATACGCGGAGGTTGAGGAATGACCCCTGACCTGTCCACCCGTTATCTGGGTCTCGAGCTTGCTCACCCAGTCGTGCCTTCGGCGTCACCCTTGACCGGGAAACCCTCCGGCTGCGAGCCGTCGGCCAGCGATCGTCCTACCCAGCCTGTTCGAAGAGCAGATCGAGCACAATGCGATGGCTGTACATCACAGTCTGGAGCTTGG
>JALDXM010000340.1:0-3060 GCA_032155085.1 Actinomycetota bacterium
CCGACGACGGCGGAGACGTGGACGCAGTGGCTCGACGGTCACGGGCCGCGCCTCACGGTCGATCTCGGACCAGATCACCCTGTCGACCAACGGACGCGTGAAATAGAGGAGGTCCAGCCGCATGCCCATGTTTTTCTGGAACATGCCCGCCCGATAATCCCACCATGTGTATCGGCCGGGTCCGGGTTCGATGAGCCGGTACGCGTCGGTGAGTCCCCAGGCGCGTAGCGCGGCGAGGGCTTCCCGCTCCGGGGCCGAGACGTGGGTCCCACCGTGTGCCGCCCGTGCGTCCCACACATCGTCGTCACCCGGGGTGACGTTGAGGTCGCCCCCGACCACCAGTGGCTCGTCCGGGGAGCAGTTCTCGTCCAGCCAATCGCGAACCCGTCCCAGCCATGCCAGCTTTCCTGCATAGAACTCCGTACCGACCTGACGACCGTTGGGGGCGTACAGGCTGACGAA
Organism: Actinomycetota bacterium; assembly: GCA_032155085.1. Taxonomy (GTDB): domain Bacteria; phylum Actinomycetota; class Acidimicrobiia; order Spongiisociales; family ZC4RG35; genus JARDZU01. Next base: position 463 of record JALDXM010000340.1, read on the forward strand.
TCGGATGCCACCGGAGATGGCGCTGATCATGCGGGCCTGACGGAGAGGCTGGTAGTCGGCTTCCTCGCCCCCGGTGGTGCCGACCGGGCCATCGCCGAAGTTGGTCACCACTGCGGAGAGTGGCTCACGGCTGGCGATGGCCACTCCGTTCCATCGACCTTCGCCGTGGTGGACGAGCTCGTAGCCTGCCATGCGAAATGAAAGGTCGGGCGTCTTGGCGTCCGTCAGTTTCGTCTCCTGGAGGAGAAGGACATCCGGATCGGCTCGCTCCAACCACCGCTCCACGACCTCGAGGCGGGCCATCAGGGAGTTGACGTTCCAGGTAGCGATCCGCACCCGGCGAACCTAACCAGAGAAGTCCTATCAGGATCAACAACCGAAGTCTGTTCACCCGTGATCGATTTGGCTTCGACGGTGGTCGGGTCCCAGATTGCGTGAGATCAGCTGACCTCAGACGCTCGCTCGGGTATCACCCGAAGCGTTTCGCCAGTGACGCTATGTCAGCCGGGCCGACCGTGCTTCAATGCCGCCTGGTCAAGGTGAGATTGTCAGGAGTCGATCACCTCTTCGAGCACCAGGGCCTGAGTAGGGCAGGCGATGACGATCTCCTTGAGCGTGTCCTCATCGACGGTGCTCAGGTCGAGGACTTCAGGTTTCAGGAAGTCGCCCTTCCTCCACTGGAACGCGGTCGGGGCCAACGTGACGCAGGTGCCGGCGCCGATGCAGCGACGGCGGTCGATCACGACTCTCACTGCCACGTGACACCGGCCTTGATCGCGTATTCGATGGCTTCGCTCTCCGAAGACACGCCCAACTTGGCGAGGAGGTCGTCGACCGGTCCGGGCTGGTCGCCGCCCGATGGGGGGGCCGAACCCGCGGTCACCGCCCTCAGCAGTTCCAGGTCTTCCTTGGTGAATTCGACCTGGACGTCTTCCACTTCGCCCACGAGTGCCGGGTCGAACCCCACGATTTCGGCCGTCTCTTGGTGCAGCGGGATGGAGAACCACCGGTCCCGCAGCTCCGGATCGCCGATCGACATGCTCAGGTAGGTGAGCCCGCCGATGATCTCTTCAGTGAGACCGGCGGACTCGGGTTGGTCGTTCCTGATGAGGACCCGGGCCCCAACCCAGAGGATGGGGACGAGATAGAGCAAGTGAGACTCTCCGTGGAAAGCACGCGAGTTGCGTACCTCTTCGGCGGCGGTCTCGATGTCGCCCTCCGCCTCGGCGACGAGGGCCAGGGTGGCGTGAGCCAGACCTGTGTAGGGGGTCTCGCCCCTCATCTGACGAGCCATCTCTAGTGCCTCCTCGGCGGTCTCTCGCGCCTTCTCGAAGAGAGCGGAATCACCTCCGAAGACGGCGATCCGGGCGTACTCGAAGGCGAGGTCGGAGAGGGCCTGACAGGCCTCACCGAGTTTGGCCTGACCGGCGAGCTCGGCGGCGCGGCGGTAATGGCGGGTCATCGTCTCGGCGTCGTCCCGGGCGGCGGCGTGGGCCCCACGCCACAGTTCGAGTCGGCGGGCCATCGAGGTCGAGGCCACCGACATGGCGGCGGTCACCGCCCGATCAAGCCATGCGGCACAGTCGTCGCCTCCGCCCACCTGGAGACAGGTCATGGCCATACCTCCGGCGGAGAGCGCCTCCAGCCAGCGGTCACCCAGGGCCCGGGCGGCGTCGAATGCCTCCCGGCCCCTCTCCAGGGCCAGACCGGGCTGCAGGTTGAGCCGGGCGAATGTGTGGATGCCGAAGAGCATGTGCGCGTCGTCGATCGCCGACTGGCTGTCTGTGACGTCGCCCTTGCGACTGTGATGGAGGGCCCTGACGTGCTCGATCCTCCCCGCCATCCCCTGGGCGCTGGGGTCGGCGACATGGGCGTAGGCCATGGTGATCAGCGCCGACATCGAACCCTGCTTGTCACCCAGTTCCTCGAAGATCTTGAATGACTGTTCGGCCAGAGCCTTGACGCCGGCGAAGAGCTCGGGGGCCTGCATGACGATGACGAGGTCGGGTACTCCGGACTCTTGCAGCCTGATCGCCTCGTGTTTGACCTTGCCCGCCTCCAGGACGGACAGCTCGCGGAGGGCGGTGGCCTCCGCGGAACGCGCCCCGAGCTGACGGGCCAGGTCGAGCACCCGGTTGTACGGCTCCTCCGCCTCGTCGACGTCTACCTCGACCGGAGGCATGTAGGCCTCGCCGATGGGTGACCTGCTCAGCGCCTGGCCCAGTTCGAGACAGGCGGACATCTCCAACTCTGCGTCCTCGGCCTCCACCGCCTTGGCGCGCACCGACCGGGCCAAGTCGGCGGCTAGGTCGTAGTCCTCGGCTGCCCGCGCCGCCGCGGCTCTCCGCAGCTTGACCTCCGAGTCCAACTGGACCGAGCTGACCGCGGCGGCGAGCGCCGCCATTTCGGAGAGGTTGGCCATGCGCTCCACGTCGCGTTCGAGGACGGCCAAGGCGTCGTCCTTGATTCGGAGCATGGCGATGCGGCTCGCCGGATCGGAGGCGGCAGTGAGGGTGCTGTCGATGAGACGTACCGCCTCCTCGGGCGCCGACATGGCGAGTGCTGCCTGTGCCGCTCGTATCGCACTCGACAGAGCCA
>JALDXM010000341.1:0-3043 GCA_032155085.1 Actinomycetota bacterium
GGCGGCGACACTGCTCGCCCAACTCCGTGCCGACATCTCGTTCGCTTTCGTGGACGCGATGGTCATCGCCGTCGCATACCTATCGGCACTCGGCGTCATGTCACTCGATGGTCGCCTCGACGGGGTCTGGTGGACGAGAGTGCTCGTCGCCCTACCGGTCATCATCGGAATCCATCTCCTGGCCAATGTCGCTATGGGCGCCTATGGCCATGTGTGGGAGTTCGCCAGCATCAGTGAGGCCCGTCGGGTCATCGCCGCCACCTTCTGGGCATCGGCGGCCCTGTTCCTCATCGTTCTCGCCCTCGGTGACCACGAGCTGATCGAGGGACCGGGCAATCGGGCAGTGCCTCTGTCGGTCTTGGTCCTGGGGTCGATGATCTCGCTCGGCTTCCTCGGCGCAGTCCGCTTCCGCTCCCGTCTCTTCTCTTTCCACCGCGGCATGAGGCTCGATGCCCGGGACCGGGTGCTGATCCTTGGCACCAGCAAGCTCGCCGCCGATCTGGCTCGCTACACCGGCCCCTACGAGGTCGACGTCGTCGGCTTCGTGAGCTCCGGGCCCACCCCTAAGGGCAAGCGGCTGGCCAACCTTCCGATCGTCGGCGAGCTGGAAGACATCGCATCGCTGGTGACCGCATTGAACGTACAGCAGGTGATCGTCGCCTCCGAGGGCGCCAGCGTCCTGGCCCGTCGCCTGGTCGACCTCTGTGTCGACATCGACGTCAGGCTGAGGATCGTCCCCGATCTCGATGAGCTGCTCACGGGATACGACGGTGGCCCGGACATCAGGGACCTCGAGATCGAGGACCTCTTGCTCCGCCCGTCGGTCACCACCGATCTCGTTGCAGTCGAGTCGATCCTCTACGGCAAGACGGTTCTGGTCACAGGGGCCGGCGGCTCGATCGGATCCGAGATCGTCAACCAGGTGCTCCGCTTCATGCCCGCCAAGGTCATCGCCATGGACCACGACGAGACCCATCTTCACGACAACATGGTGAAGTGGGATGAGCCAGCCGGCACCGAGTTGGTCCCCGCGCTCTGCGATGTCCGGGACAAGAAGAAGCTCAAGGCCCTCATCGCCAAGTACCAGCCGCAGGTGGTCTATCACGCAGCGGCTCACAAGCATGTGCCCATCCTCGAGGAATGGCCGGAGGAAGCGGTCAAGACCAACGTGGTCGGCACCAACAACCTCCTCAAAGTGGTCCGCGGCACCGGGATCGAGCGATTCGTCCTCATCTCCACCGACAAGACCGTCGACCCCAAGGGCGTCATGGGGGCGTCGAAGAGGATGGCCGAGATGCTCGTGCAGTCGGCCGCGAACACCGAGACTGACGGGTGCATCTACTCGTCGGTCCGGTTCGGCAATGTCCTCGGCAGCCGCGGGAGCGTGGTCCCTACGTTCATGGAGCAGATCCGCGCCGGCGGCCCGGTGACGATCACCGATGAGCGCATGACCCGCTACTTCATGACCATCGCCGAAGCGGTCCAGCTCGTGCTCCAGGCTTCGGCCCTCGCAGACCGCGGAGAGGTGTTCGTCCTCGACATGGGCCAGCCCGTCCGGATCATCGACCTGGCCCACCGCATGATCCGTCTGGGCGGTCTGGTGCCGGGCCGGGACATCGAAGTCAAGACGGTCGGCGCCCGCCCCGGCGAGAAGCTGGTCGAGGAGCTTGCCCACGGCCCGCTGCTGAGCAGCTCGCACCCCCAGATCAACATTGCCGAGACGAAGGTCCCGGGTCCGGACGTCCTCAAGCTGAGCGTCCGGCAGTTGAAGCAGATGTCCACCACAGGTGGAAGACGGGAGCTCAAAGAGCTCCTGCTGGCCCTCGCCAATCGCGAATGGCCTGACGATGTGACCATCGACTTGAGAGAAACCAGCGAGGTGAAGCTGTGGACATGACAACGATTCGAGGTATCGCCAAGGCGAGATGGTGGCTGCTGGCCGCCGCCGCAATCCTGGCCTACGTGGTCTCCGGCGAGTTGGCCGAGTACCGCAATGCCAACCTTCCGCCGTTCGAGGCAATGGCGTCGGTCACCTTCACCGAGGACCCGCAGGCTCTCGAGCGCGAGGATTTCGAGACCATGCTCGAGACCCAGCTGGCTTTGGCGACGGATGTGAACTCTGATGTCATCGGCGAGACTCCAGGAGCCTTTCTCCCCTGGTTGATGGCCGAGGTCGATCTCGAGAACGAAGCGAACCAGCTTCAGTTCATCGCCCGCGGCTTCACCCAGGCCGAAGCCGATGCGCTGGCCGAGAACATGCAGAAGAACTTCCTGGCGGTCGCCACGATCGGCGCCGGGCTGGACGGGATGAGGCAGGATCTCGAGCAGACCTCTACCGATATCAAGGCAATGCGTGACGAGCTCGCTGCCCTCCAGGCTGCCTCTCCTCCGACGGCGGACGAGGTGACACAGCAGACCCAGCGGACTGTTCTGGAAAACCAGGTTGCCGCCCTCTTGGCGCACCAGGGGAACCTGACCACTCAGCTGATGAACCCAGAGCTGGTACTGCGGACACCCCAGTCGATCCAGGCCGAGATGGACCGGACCATGGCGCGTCTCTCCGAGCTTCAGGCTCAGCTCGCCACGTACCCACCCGTTGTGGACCCCGTGACCCAGGATCAGCAGGACCCGGAGCTCACCCTCAGGAACCTCGAGCTGGCGCAGCTCGAGGCCAGGTGGAACAGCCTCTTCACCGGCATCCTCGAGCAGGAAGCGCTCGCCCGATCCACCGCGGTGGACAGCAGGCCGGTGACACTCGATGCCGCTTCTACTTCGAGCAATCAGATGCTCGCCACCTTCGGTGCCATCGGCGCGGTTTTGATCGGGCTCATTGCGCTGGAGCGTGGTCGAGGCATGATGTGGTCCGCCAAGGACCTCGACGAGGGACCGCCGGTCATTGTCGAGATGCCATCGCGGCCGCTGGCCATCGTCCACCATCCGACCAACCAACCCTGGTACCTCGAGAGCGCAGGAGGGAGGCGTAAGGCTTCGATCCAGATGCTGCGCAGCCAGTTGGACGACCAGGACAATGCCGTCGTCGCCT
>JALDXM010000342.1:0-3035 GCA_032155085.1 Actinomycetota bacterium
GCACCGATGTATTCGATGGAGATGTGCCACACGAGGATGTCGAGACCCAGGAAGATCCCAGCCACCACCGCTAGCCATCGCCGCTTCGGGCTGCGACGGTCGCGGTCACGTCTGGCCCACCAGAGGACGAAGAGCACCGGGATGGCATAAGCCAGTCGGAAGAACCCTCCGGTGCTCGGCGAGACTCCGGCGAGGGCGTACAAGATGGCCGAGAAGGAGATGGCCACGGCGCCGGCCACGGCGGCGAGAAGGGTCACGGAAGAGGGATCAGGTCCGGTTCAACCCAGCCGGCCCTCGCCTCCTCACTGTCGAGGTTCGACCAATGCCTATCGGGGAGGGACTGGTCACGAAGTGCCGGGTAGACGTCGAGCATCTGCTCGACCGAGGTTACGTCGGGGTGTGCGTCCCGCAAATGATCGACGAGCCGGATCCAGAACATCGTGACCGTGGCGTGGTATTTCCCGGGATTGCCGCCGACGGCGGCGGCGTGCCGGATGGTGAGACACGTGACACGCTCGGCGTCGGCCCGGTCTTCGGCCTCTTCGAGCACCGCCCAGGCGAAACGGAGGTGGGCCTCGTGCCCGAAGTGATCGCCCTCGCCTGCCTCCTGCAGCATGCGCAGCCCATCGGCGAGATCGAGCTCGCTCATTCCGGCAGGTCTTGCAACTCCCGGTGGGATGCCTGAATGGCGGCCAGGAAGCGCTCTGAGTCAGGAAGAGTGTCGTAGTCGGCGTGGATGCCCCAGAGCAGGCGGCCGTTGTACGAGAAGAGGGCGACCCCGACTCCATGCTGGGACCACAGGGGAACCATCGGGTAGTTCGCCAGCATCTCCGATTCCAAGAGGTACATGGGGAATTGAGGGCCGGGGATGTTGGTGACGGTCATGTTGAAGGGCCGGATCTTGGGCCCGACCACCCGGTTGGTCAGGGAGAGCAGCGTGATCGGGGTGCCGGAGGAGATCTCGACCAGGGTGGCTGCCCCGAGGGCCTGGTTGGTCTTCTTCAGATTGATGGTGGCCTTCTTGACCTTGTCGAAGCGAGCCTGTGGGTCTGGCTCCTGGATCGGCAGGTCGATCAGCCACATCGCCACCTGGTTGCCGAGAGCCCCTCTCTGGTCGGCGCTTCGGGTGGAGACCGGGTTCATCACCCGGAACGTCGCATCGGTCACGTCGTAGTCCCGCTCGTCGATCAGGAACCGGCGAATTGCTCCGGCTGTGATGGCCAGCACGACGTCGTTGACCGAGCCACCCAGCTTGTTCTTCAGGGCCTTGATCTCATCGAGCGGGATGTCGGTCCAGTCGAACCTTCGGGTTGGGCCGATGTCGGGGTTCAGCGGAGTCCGATCCGCCGCCCTCAGCCAACCCGAGCGCAAAGAGGAGAGGGCAGCCGCAGACTTGTCCCGGGTCCGATCGCTGAGGGTCATGGTGCCGTCTCGCACAGCCTCTGAGACGTGGGTCAGCCCATCGACGATCCGCCCGGTCAGCCGGGCTGCCTCGGCGACAGCGAGCTGGGTGTGGGTGGGCGGCGGTCTGGGCGCCCAGTCATCGGGTTCCTCGACCTCCGAGGTGGGCACGATGTTGAGCAGGATCGTGGTCAGGTCGACCCCGGAGATGCCGTCGATCATGCAGTGATGGATCTTGGCGATGAGGGCGAATCGGTCGTCGTCCACGCCTTCGATCACCCACAGCTCCCAGAGCGGCTTGCTCCGGTCGAGGGGTGTCGAGACGATCCGCCCTGCCTGCTGCTTCAGCTGGGTCTCACTGCCGGGACGGGGCAGCGAGGTGTGGCGGAGGTGGTAATCGATGGAGAAGTGCTCGTCGTCTACCCACACCGGGCGGCGGTCGAAGGGGACCCAGTCGAGCCGCTGGCGATACCGCGGGATGTAGCGCAGCTTCGACTCGACATGCGACCTGATCCGGGCGATGTCGATGCCACCGTCCTCCCCCTTGAGTGGGGCAGCATCGAATAGGGCCACACCGGCGACATGCATGTGGCTCGTCTTGGTCTCGAGGGCGAGGAACGAAGCGTCGAGGTAACTCAACGGCTCGTAATGGAACTCGGTCAAACAGGTCCTCTCTTGAACCACAAACCTAATGCGGTCCGGATATTGGAGCCAGAGGGACTTTGCATAGAGTCGGCGGATGCGGTCGGTGTCAGATGAATCCCTCATCGACAGGCTGCGTGACGTGGTCGGCCAAGGCCATGTCCTCACCGAATCCGACATGGTGGCTGGGTACGTCCGGGACTGGACCGGACGCTGGACCGGCCGCACCAGGGCGGTGGTCAGGCCCGGGTCCGTGGGAGAGGTGCAGGGCGTGCTTCGGTTGTGTCACGAGACCACGACGCCTCTGGTGCCCCAGGGCGGCAACACCGGTCTGGTCGGCGGATCGATCCCACATCGGGGCGAAGTTCTTCTCTCACTGGTGCGTCTGGATTCCCTTGGGCACGTCGACCACGACACCAGGTCGGTGGTCGCCGGCTCCGGGGCGACACTCGGGACCGTCCAGGCACATGCCCGCCAGGCTGGGCTCGAATACGGGATCGACCTGGCGTCCCGTGACTCGGCCACAATCGGCGGGACCATCGCCACCAACGCCGGTGGCGCATATGTGGTCTCTCGCGGCGCCACTCGAAGCCAGATCCTGGGATTGGAGGCCGTGCTCGCCGATGGGAGCATCCTTTCGAGCATCGACACCCTGCCAAAGGTCAGCACCGGGCCCGATCTGCTCCAAAACCTCATCGGGAGCGAAGGCACCCTTGGGGTCATCACCGCGGCTCGTCTTCGTCTCCTGCCGCCGTTCGACTCGCAGCCAATGGTCGTGCTCGTCGGTGTGGACAGGCTTGCTGACGGGCTTCGTTTGATCGGCCCGGCCACCCATGCGATCGAGTTCTTCGACCGGGCGTGTCTCGAGGCAGTGGTTGAGCACCAGGGGCTATCTCGCCCCATCCCGGTTGATTTCCCGTTCTATGTCTTGGTGGAGAGCTCTGAGCCGCCCGACGTGGCCGACGATGCGGTAGCTGTCGTCGATCGAAATC
>JALDXM010000343.1:0-3013 GCA_032155085.1 Actinomycetota bacterium
ACCTTGGGCCACTGGCCGCTGGGCACCGCCATGCTCTATTTCACCGATGTGCGAGTCCCCAGGTCGAGGATGTTGGGAACCTTGAACGAGGGCTGGCCCGACCTAGGGGTGTATCTGCGTTACGAGCGGCTCTGTCTCTCTGCGGCCCGTACCGGGGCCGCCGCCGCCGCGCTATCCGACTCTGTGGCTTATGCCAAGGATCGCGAGCAGTTCGGACAGCCGATCGCCAAGTTCCAGGCCGTCTCCCATCGTCTCGCCGACATGCAGACCATGGTCGAGATCTCCCAGATGCTGGTCTATCGCTACGCGTCCCGGCTCGACCGCGGGCTGGCTACCACCAGGGACGCCGCCATTCTCAAGCTCTATGCATGTGAGGCCTACAAGCAGGTGGCAGACATGGGGCTCCAGGTGCTGGGCGGGTATGGCTACACCATGGAGTACGACCTGCAGCGCCACTTTCGGGAGTCGCGGCTCGGTGTGATCGGGGCCGGCACCTCCGACATCCAGCGCAACATCATCGCCAAGACCATGGGTCTTTGATGGGGGGTCTGTGATGGGTGCCATCACCGAGGAGGCCCGCCGCTGGGCCGACCGCGACTATCCGCGTTTCGAGATGCAGGTCACTGCCACCGACATCGCCCGGTTCGCCCACGCCACCGGGGAGACCAACCCAATCCACTTCGACCGGGACGCCGCGATGGCTGCCGGATACCCGGACGTCGTTGCGCCGACGCTGTTCACCTACGTGGTCCGTATGCACGCCTCGGCCCTGGTCCCGGCAGACCAGCTGGAGACCGACGGCTCGCCGACGGCAGACGTCCCGCCTCTACCCACCCGTCGGGCCATGGCCGGGGAGACCAAGGTCGAGCTCGGGGAGCGGGTCGTCGCCGGCGATGTGATAACCGTGGAGAAGAAGCTGGCCCGGATGTACGAGAAGGAGGGGAGGAGCGGTCCTCTCGTCTTCGTCGAGATGGAGTTCACCTTCACCAACCAGCGTGGCGAGATGGTGGCCAGGGAGAACTTCACCAGGATCTATCGATGAGCGCCCTGCCAGCCGTCGGCGAGGAAGCTCCGGTCCAGGAGCGGACCCCGACAGCGCTCGACCTCTTCATGTTCAGCGCATCGTCCTGGCTTCTCCACCGAATCCACTACGACACCCCGTTCACCACCGAGCACGAGGGCCACCCCGGGCTCCTCATCCACGGCCCTCTGCAGGGGGTCTATCTGGTGCAGACTGCCGAGTCGTGGCTCGGCGACCGCGCCCGGCTGCGGATGATCAGCTACCGGCATCTCGCCCCGGCATATCTGGGCGACACCCTCGAGTGCGGAGGCAAGGTCACAGCACTCGATGAGGACGGGATCGAAGTCGAGCTCTGGGCCCGGAAGACGGACGGGACGGTGACCACCACCGGCACGGCGAGGTTCGGAGTCGCATGACCGTCACCGGCGCACAGGCCCTCGCTGAGATGCTGGACGGGTATGGGGTCACCCATCTGTGCCATGTCCCCGCAGTGCTCCGTCGCACGATGGTCGACCTGGAGCGGAGCACCTCGATCAGGCGGGTCCGGCCGCACGGGGAGGCATCGGCGGCCTACATGGCCGACGGCTTTGCCCGGGCCTCGGGCCGGCCTGGCGTGTGCGCCGCCCAGGTGGTGGGAGCTCACAACCTGGCCGCCGGTCTCCGTGACGCCTTCCTCGCCCACTCCCCCGTTATTGCCCTGACGGGGGGCCGCGACCCGCACACCAAGTTCCGCAAGGTGTATCAGGAGGTCGACGACGTCCCGGCCTTTGAGACGGTCACCAAGATGAACGTCACCATCGACGCGGTGGAGCGGATCCCGGACATGCTGCGACAGGCATTCCGGGTCTCCACCAGCGGGGCACCGGGCCCGGTCCATCTCCAGTTCGCCGGGAACGAGGGCCAGATCGATGCCGACGAGGCAGTGATGGACACCACGGTCGAGCCCCGGTTCGCCTCGGTGCCTCCCTTCCGGCCCATCGCCGCCGAGGCCGACCTGACCCGCGCCCTCGACCTGCTGGGAAAGGCCGAGCGCCCGGTGATCGTCGCCGGCGGAGGGGTCCGCGCCTCGCACGCCGGGCCTGCCCTTGTGGCACTGGCCGAGCGATTCGTCATCCCGATAGCCACTTCTCTCAACGGCAAGGACACCATCCCCGGCAACCACCCTCTCTCGGTCGGGGTGGTCGGCACCTATTCGCGTGGATCCGCCAACCAAGTTGTGCTCGAGGCGGACCTGGTGTTCTTCGTCGGTACCGAGACCGGGGGCATGACCACACACTTCTGGAAGGTCCCCCCGCTGGGTGCTCGCGTGATCCATCTCGACATCGACCCAGAGGCGCTGGGCCGCAACTATCCGGCCGAGGTGGCCATCAACGCCGACGCCCGTACCGCCCTGGAGCGGATGGCGGAGCTGGCCGGGGAAGTTGTGCCCAACCGAAGCTGGGCGGAGACCGCGGCCCAGCACGTGACCGACTGGCGACTCGAGTACGCGCCGCTGCTGGAGTCGGATCAGGTCCCGATACGCCCTGAGCGGCTCTGTGCAGAGCTCACCGATCTGGTCCCGGACGACGGCATCGTCGTGGTCGATACGGGGCATGCCGGGATGTGGATGGGCGGCATGTTCGACCTCACCTCACTCGGGCAGTCCTATATCAGGAGCGCCGGCCATCTCGGCTGGGCCTTCCCCGCCTCCCTCGGGGCGAAATGCGCCCGCCCCGAGCGCCCGGTGGTCTGTTTCACCGGAGACTCAGGCTTCTGGTATCACGTCGCCGAGATCGAGACCGCGGTGCGCTGGGGGATCAACACCATCACCGTGGTCAACAACAACCATTCCGGCAATCAGTCGAAGCGGGGGTTCGACCGGGTCTATGGCGGGAAGCAGACCGAGAAGGCGCTCGAGATGTGGGTGTTCACCGACGTCGACTTCGCCGCACTCGCCGAGGAAATCGGCGCCATCGGGATCAGGGTGGAGAAGCCTTCCGACCTGGCTCCAGC
>JALDXM010000344.1:0-3001 GCA_032155085.1 Actinomycetota bacterium
GGCTCGATCATCGACCGAAGCCATCCCGAGCACGGCCGTTGCCTGACCGGTGCGATCGTGGCCATGCCTTTCGGGCGTGGCTCGAGCTCGTCCTCATCAGTGCTGGCCGAGGCACTACGGCTCGGCACGGGCCCCTCGGGGTTCGTCCTGGACCGGCCCGACTCCATCCTGGTGATCGGCTCGCTGGTGGCAAACCTCCTGTACGGGTCCATGTGCCCTATCGTTGTTGGGCACCTGCCTCCAGGCTCGACAGGTACGTGGGTCATTGACCACAATCAGGTCTTCCCGCTGCCGGGTGACGCCGCTTCACCCGTGCCGGGGTAAGTGCAGATTTCGCGGGAAAATGCCGATGGATTGTCTTGATGAACCGTTTTGACGAGCTGAATTCCTTCTTTCGGCGGATGCCGGTGGCCTTTTATCGGACGTCGACGACAGGCGAGCTGATCGCGGCCAATCCTGCCCTTGCCAGCCTGCTCGGCTATTCGTCAGTCGACGAGATGCTGGCGGTGCTGCCCACCGTGGAGAGCATCTACCTGGATCCGGCCCAGCGATCCGACTGGCTGCAGAGGATCGCCACCGAAGGAGTGATCCTCGACTTCGACGTGCAGCTCTCCCGTCCCGACGGAACGACGCTCTGGGTCCGAGACTCGGCCAGGGCCATCCGAGACGAGAAAGGTCAGATCCAGTACTACGAGGGCTCCCTCATCGACGTGACCGACAAGTTCGATGCGAGCAGGGCGAAGGACGACTTCATCGCGACGGTGTCTCATGAGCTGCGCAACCCGCTGGCCGCCATGCTCGGCCTCGGCCAGGAACTCGCCGACCACTACGACACCTTCACCGATGTCGAGCGGAGAGACATGGCGAACATGATCGCCAGACAGGCCGACGACGCCTCCTGGCTCATCGAAGACCTCCTGGTGGCGTACAGGGACAATATGAGCCAGGTATCGGTGTCCATTCAAGAATTGGACGTCACCAAGGAGATCGAGAGGGTTCTCGAGGTCGTCGATTACCCCATCGAGGTCAAGGTGCTCGAAGGTGCGTCGATGATCCACGCCGATCCCCGACGTACCCGTCAGATCCTGCGGAACCTCGTCTCCAACGCGATGCAGTACGGAGGCACGGAGATCCAGGTGAGCTTGGCCAAGACCGGAGACCGGATCGAGGTCAAAGTCCAGGACTCGGGTGACCCGATCCCAAACGCCGACGTCGAGCGGATCTTCAGGGCCTACGAGCGGGGACGGGGCACGCCCCACCCCGGGTCGGTCGGGCTCGGGTTGAACGTCGCCCGTCGTCTTGCCCGTCTCATGGATGGCGACCTCACCTACCGTCACGAGGACGGCTGGTCTGAATTCGTCCTGTCCCTGCCTTCGGCTTGACGGTGCACCACTCCTACCATCGCTGAATGCGCGTACTCGTCACTGGAGGAGCCGGTTTCATCGGGAGCCACACCGTTGTCTCCCTGATCGAGGCGGGACATGAGGCGGTGATCGTCGACAACCTGGCCAACGCCAAGCGCTCGGTGGTCACCCGCATCGCCCGCATCGCCGGCGAGGAGCCCGAGTTCATCGAGGCCGATGTCCGGGACCTCGATGCGATGGAGAAGGTGCTCCAGTCTGGATTCGACGCCTGCATTCATTTCGCAGCGCTCAAGGCCGTGGGGGAGTCGGTGGAGAAGCCGCTCCGTTACTACGACAACAACGTGGGCGGGACTTTCACCCTCCTCGAGGCACTGACTGGAGCGGGCGTGAAGTCCTTCGTCTTCAGCTCCTCGGCCACGGTCTACGGCGACCCGGACCCCACGGCGCTCCCGCTTCTCGAGACGACGCCGATTGGGACCGCCACCAACCCTTACGGCTGGACCAAGATCATGATGGAGCAGATCCTCCGGGACGCTCAGGTGTCGGACCCGGACTGGTCGATTTCGATTCTGCGCTATTTCAACCCGGTGGGAGCCCACCCCTCGGGCCTCATTGGTGAGGACCCGTCTGGCATCCCCAACAACCTCATGCCCTACGTGGCCAAGGTCGCCTCGGGGGAGCTGGCCAAGGTGAGGGTATTCGGTGGCGACTATCCCACCGCAGACGGGACCGGGGTTCGTGACTTCATCCATGTCGCAGACCTGGCCGAAGGGCACGTCAGGGCCCTCGAGCGCCACGCGGGCGAGCCAGGCGTGTTCACCTACAACCTGGGCACTGGCGAGGGTCACAGCGTTCTCGAGGTCATCGCGGCCTATGAGCAGCAGTCCGGCCGGCCGATTCCCTACGAGATCGTGGACCGCCGCGCCGGTGACGTGGCAGCCAACTGGGCTGATGTGAGCAAGGCGCGTCGGGATCTCGGTTGGGAAGCGACGCGGGATCTCGACGACATGTGTGCCGACTCCTGGCGGTGGCAGCAAAACTCCCGGTGAGTGATCTGATCGCCACGGCACGCCGATGGATCGAGGGTGACCCGGACCCTGTGACCAGGAGCGAATTGCAGGCCATCGTCGATGTCGAGGACCTCGACGGCCTCCAGGCGGCGATAGGGGAGCCCCTCACATTTGGCACTGCCGGGATCCGGGGCCAGGTAGGACCGGGCCCGGGCCGTATGAATCGTGCCACTGTCATCCGGACCACTGCCGGTGTGGCTGACGTTCTCCTGGCGCGACACGGGGGCCCGCCCGACACTGCCGTCGCGCTCGGCTTCGATGCCCGCCCCGACAGTAAGGCCTTCGCCGAGGACACGGCCGGTGTCCTGGCTGCATCCGGCATCGCGGTCAGGTATTTCCCCGAGGTCACGCCCACACCACTGGTCGCCTTTGCCGCAAAACATCTCGGTGCGCCGGCCGCCGTGGTGATCACCGCAAGCCACAACCCGCCGGCTGACAACGGCTACAAGGTGTACGACGCCAACGCCGCCCAGATCATCCCGCCCACCGACGTGGATATCTCACATGCCATCTCGCGGGTCGGTCCTGCTGCCGAAGTGCCACGACTCGAGGGGGTCTTCTCCGGAT
>JALDXM010000345.1:0-2993 GCA_032155085.1 Actinomycetota bacterium
TGGGCCTCCGGAGGTGCTTCGGATGGAAGACGTGCCAATACCAACGCCCGGCGAGGGTCAGGTGCTGGTCGAGGTGGTGGCTGCATCTCTGAACCTCTCCGACTGGGAGTCGCTGATCGGTGAACCGGGTTACGCCCGATTTGGCGGGCTGCGCCGGCCGCGGCGTCACACTCTGGGCTCCGACATCGCTGGCCGGGTTACGGCTGTTGGATCTGGGGCGACCAAGTTCCGACCCGGTGACGAGGTGTACGGCGAGATCCCGATGGGTGGATTCGCCGAATACGCCCTGGCGCCGGAGACCGGTCTTGCTCACAAGCCGGACGAGCTGACCTTCGCCCAGGCCTCGACAATTCCCCAGCCGGGACCGATAGCGATGCAGGGGACGGCAACCGTAGAAACCGGGGACAGGGTTGCGATCAATGGGGCAGGGGGTGGATCCGGCTCCTTCGCCATCCAGTTGGCCAAACGTGCCGGGGCACACGTGACCGCTATCGACAACGGCGCCAAGCTCGATCACATGCTGCTGATGGGCGCCGACGAAGTTGTCGACTTTCACACCCAGGACTTCACCAGGCTCGAGCCCTTCGATCTCATCCTCGATCTGGTTGCTCACCGTTCCGTGTTCGCCTATCGCAGGGCGCTGGCGCCCGGTGGCCGCTACCGCTGTGTCGGTGGCTCGGTGCGCGCCCTGCTGCGGGTGCTGACGCTGGGTGTGATCGTGAGCCGCCTCACTGGCCGTCGAATGGGGGTCCTCGTAGTGAGGCCGGGGCCGGAGCATTTCCAACCCTTCGCAGATCTATGTGTATCGGGTGACATGCAGATTCCAATTCACCGAATCTTCAGCCTCGAACAGGTTCCCCAGGCCCTGGCCCATGTGGGTGAGGGTCGAGCTCTCGGGAAGGTGGTTGTGGAGGTCACCTGACGGAGCGACGCGCGTAGGGTCGCGGTCATGAGCTACGGCTGGTGGAAGTTCATCCATCTCGCCGGGGTGGTCGGCTTCGTCGCCGCTCATGGGACCTCGATGGCTGCCACCGTGATGTTGAGACGGTTCAAGGAACCACAGCAGGTCGCCGGCATCCTCCAGCTCAGCGCTGCCACCGTGAGTGCCTTCTATCTCTCGACCCTCGTGCTCCTGGTGGGCGGTGTGGGCGCCGGAGTGGTGGGCCAGTGGTTCGACCAGGCCTGGATCTGGGTGTCCCTCGGGCTCCTCATCGCAGTCGGGATCATCATGATTCCGATGGGTAGGACTCATTTTCGGCGGATTCGCATGGTGCTCGAGCTGATGGAGACCGGGACCGCGGTGTCCCGCGATGACTTCGTTCGGGTCGTCAACTCGGGCAATCCGATCCTGACCGCCGGCACAGGGTTCGTTGCCGTGTTGCTGATCGTTTATCTGATGGTTCTGAAGCCGTTTTGAGCGTCTACACCAGGATCTTGGTCGGGACCGACGGCTCAGCGACTGCGGCCAGGGCCGAAGCAACCGCGGCCCGAATCGCCAGTCATCTTGGTGCGGAGCTGGTCATCCTGTACGTCGGCGACGGTGATGTCCTGGAGGCGGCTGCGGAGCGGGCGAGGGCACTAGGCGTCGAAGCCCAGCTTGAACAGCGCGGTGGCGAGGTGCCCACCACGATCCTCGACGTCGCAGCGGAGCTACGTGCCGACCTGCTCGTCATCGGCGACCACGGCATGGGGCCCGCCCGGCGATTCGAGTTTGCCGGCATCCCCGCCGAGGTAGCCCACAACTCGCCGATCGACATCCTGGTGGTCAGGACTTCCAGCCCCGACGCCGACCATTTCCCTTACACCAAGGTGCTGATCGGGACCGATGGCTCGCTGACCGCGCATCAGGCGGCCAGTCACGGCAATTCGCTGGCCCGGGCCCTCGGTGCTCAGGTATCGCTGATCTATGTCGGCGACGAGATGATCGGGGACATCGTGATACGAGACGCTGCCTCCCGTCTCGGTGGTGATGAGATAGGTCAGATCGTCGTGAAGGGGAGCCCGGGAGCCCAGATCACCAGGCATGCCGGAGAATTCGACCTGGTCGTCGTCGGTAACAAGGGGATGACCGGAGCAAGGCGGCTGGGCCGCAAGGTCGTCCCCGATATGGTGGCCCACGATGCGCCTTCCGACGTCCTCATCGCAAAGACTGTGAGTCGGTCGTTCTTCGATCTTCGCCCTGGTGAAGGAGCGGTGGTCGAAGTGGAGGGGGAGAAGGTCGCGGCATATCTCCACGACGACGGGACGTCATATCTCCTCTCCGCCCGCTGTCAGCACATGGGCTGCATCGTCGATTGGAATGGCCGAGCCCGGACGTGGGACTGTCCCTGTCACGGCTCCCGCTATCAGTACGACGGGGCGATCATCAACGGACCTACGACCAAGCCGCTGCCACCAATCGAAAGCTGATCTCCGGGCAACAGGGGACGCCGCGTACGCTCGGGCCATGGACCTCGCAAACAAAGTCATCGTGGTGACGGGTGGCGGGAACGGGATCGGCCAGCAGGTGGTCCTCGAACTGACGCGACGCGAGGCCCGCGTGGCCGCCGTCGACATTCGTGAGGACAGCCTGTCCGAGACGTCGGATCTGGCCGACGCTGGTGAACGACTGACCACTCATGCCATCGATATCACCGACCGCACTGCCGTCATGGGACTTCCCGACAAGGTCATCGCCGCTCACAGTTCTGTGGACGGGCTCATCAACGTGGCCGGGATCATCCAGCCCTTCGTCAAGCTCAGCGACCTCGAGTTCGAAGCCATCGAGCGGGTGATAAACGTCAACCTCTACGGCACGATCAACATGGTCAAGGCCTTCCTGCCCCATCTCCTGGACCGGCCGGTCGCACACATCGCCAACGTCTCCAGCATGGGTGGGTTCCTTCCTGTGCCCGGTCAGACCATCTACGGAGCCTCGAAGGCGGCGGTCAAGCTGATGACAGAAGGGCTCTATGCCGAGCTACTTGAGACCAATGTCGGCGTCTCGGTGATCT
>JALDXM010000346.1:0-2986 GCA_032155085.1 Actinomycetota bacterium
TCAAGCGCCACGGCTTCGTGTCCCAGGCACCCTCGAAGCCCTCGACCTGCTCGCTGGCGAGGAGATTCTCCAGCCTTTCGAACAGCGGGCACTCAGCGAGTCATATCTCTTCTGCACCAGGGTGCGGCTTCGTCTCCATCTGCAGATTGGCCGCGCCGTCGACTCGTTGCCCACCAGGGCCGACGAGCTGGGCAGCCTTGCTGCCTCGCTCGGATTCGACAGGGCCGCCGAGCTCCGTGAGGAGTATCGCCGGGTGACCCGTCGGGCTCGCAACGTCTTCGAGACCCGCTTCTACGAGTGACCCGCCTTGCTCGCATTCCGGATGCCAGGAGATAGCCTCGGCCGGTGCTCAGCCGTGACGGCCTCGATGGGTTGGTGGAAGGGATCGTCCCCCAGGCCGTCGAATTGCGCCGTCTCCTCCATCGTCACCCGGAACCGGCCAATGAAGAGCACCAGACCACAGCTCTGATCACCGCCTCCCTCGACGAGAACGGCATCACCTATCACGATCGCAAGCCCCTGACCGGGCTCTGGCTCGACATCGGCCCCGAGCCCAAGATCGCCTTCCGTGCCGATCTGGACGCCCTCCCGATCGAGGAGCCGGAGGAGAACACACCGCGATCTCAGAACGCGGGATGGATGCATGCTTGCGGCCACGACGCCCACGCCGCGATCGCGTTCGGCATCGCGGTCGGGTTGCGTCGTCTGGATCTCCCGTCCGGGGTCCGGGTGCTGTTTCAGCCGGCGGAAGAAGCCTTCCCGGGGGGTGCTGCCCAGTTCGTCGACGAGGGCCTGGTCGACGGTCTCAAAGGGATCATCGCCTTTCATGTCGACCCGGGCCTGGAAACCGGCAAGGTGGGGAGCCGTGTAGGCCCGATCACCGCCAGCGCCGACAAGTTCCGGATCATCCTGGAAGGGCCGGGCGGGCACACTGCACGACCACATCAGACAGTTGACCTGATCGCCGATGCCGCTCGTCTCGTACATGAGCTGCCCAGCGTCCTTCGCAGGACGGTCGACGCACGCAGTGTTCTGACCGTTGCGTTTGGCTCCATACAGGGCGGTACGACCGCGAACGTGATCCCCACCCGGCTCGAGCTGCAAGGGACTGCCCGCACCCTCGACCGTGGCCTGTGGGATGTCCTCCCAGGTCTCATGGACAAGGCCGTCGGCAGCCTCATGGCATGGTCGGGAGCCGGGTACTCCCTCGACTACGTCCAGGCCATCCCGCCGGTGATCAATGATCATGCCGTTGTCCAGGCCGCCACCGCCGGCATCTCCGATGTCCTCGGTGGGGAGTGGGTTGTGCCGACGGAGGCTTCGATGGGTGGCGAGGACTTCGCCAACTACCTGTCTGTTGCGCCCGGCGCCCTGTGCCGCCTCGGCTCCTCGGGCCGTGGGCATGACCTCCATTCGCCGGGTTTCATCCTCGACGAGGCCACCATCGGTGTGGGAATCCGGGCCGGGCTCGCTGCGGTGATCGGGCTGATCGAAGGCCTCTGATAGCCGAGCCGGGTCCCTGTACGATCCGGTCACTGATGGCCACCGAGAAACGGGTGCGAGGTGAAGAGACCCCTTACGAGCCCCATATAGGCGAGACCCGTCAGTACTGGCGGGACATCATCCTCGGGGTAAACGACGGGCTGGTCTCGATCTTCCTCCTCGTCGTGGGTGTGGTCGGCGGCGGGCTCCAGGCCGACCAGGTACTGCTCACCGCGGTCGCCGGCGCCCTGGCCGGGGCTGTTTCGATGGCCGCCGGGGAGTACCTGGCCACAAAGTCACAGGACCAGGTGCTCGAAGCCGAGTTGAAGCTCGAGAGGGTCCATATCCGCGAGCATCGACAACAGGAGCTCGACCAGTTGACCGAGATGTTCGGCGACATGGGTCTGCGGGGGGAGGACGTCGAAATGGTGGTCGCCGCGTTCGACCGCTCCGACGAAGCCATCCTCAACGCGATGAAGGCGCTGGAGTTCGGCTTCGTCGAATCCGAGCGACGATCGCCGTATAGGGCGATGGTGGCGTCAGGCGGGCTGTTCCTGGTGGGGGCGATTCCCGTGATCCTGCCGTTCCTGGTCTTCGATGACGCCGGCGACGCCCTCGTCTGGTCCACGGCGCTCGCCCTCGGCGGCCTGTTCGTGGTCGGCATCGTCAAGGCGAGGGTCGCTCGGCACAACTGGTTCACCTCTGGCCTGGAGAACATGGTCATCGCCGGAGTGGGTGGCGTGATCGCCTGGTTCATCGGGGACATCGTCGGTAACGCCCTGGTTTGAGCAGCCGTTAATCCCAGAACGCAAACTGCTTGCAGTTGCAAGCAGTTTGCTGTATGCTTGCACTAAGTGAACGAGAGCAAGCACAACGACCTCGGTGAATTCATCCACCAGCAGAGAGAGAGGGCCGACCTCTCGCTCCGCAGGCTGGCGGAGCGGGCCGGGATCTCCAACCCCTATCTGTCACAGATAGAGCGTGGGATCCGCAGGCCCTCTGCCGAGATTCTGAGCCGGCTTTCCAGGGCCCTCGAGATCTCGGCCAACACCCTGTACTCCAGGGCCGGTCTGATCGACACGGAACTGGAGTCACCGAGCATCTACGAGGCGATAGAGGCAGACAACCTGCTCAGCGCCAACGAGAAGAAGGTGCTGCTCGACATGTACAAGGCGTTGATCCATTCCAACGGGTCACACGTGAACCAAGACGAACAGGAGTGACATGAAGACCAAGAGCGTGCTCTACGCCGTCGTCGGCGCCCCGGTCGTCGCCGCCCGCAAGGTTGGCGACAAGGCAGGCGACTTCCGCGTCAAGCTGAGCGAGAACGCCACTGGCTACGGCCAGGCCGCCGAGAAGGCGATCGACAACTGGGCAGTCGAAGGCGAGAAGGTCGTCGGCCGCATCACCGATGGCAAGGTCGTCGAGGAGATCTCGTCCAAGGTCGACCTCGACCAGGCCAAGGAGCAGGTCGGCAAGCTGCGCGACCAGCTCGAGGACATGC
>JALDXM010000347.1:0-2945 GCA_032155085.1 Actinomycetota bacterium
CTGGAAGGAGGCGATCGGCTGGTCGAACTGGTGCCTCTCGATCGAGTAGTCGAGCGCCGACTCGTAACAGGCCCTGGCCGCCCCTATCGCCCCGAAGGCGATCCCGAACCGAGCCTCGTTCAGACACGAGAGGGGGCCCCGCATGGAGGAGACGCCGGGGAGCACGAAGTCGTCGGGAACCCGGACGTCGTCGAGAATGAGCTCGGAGGTGATGGAGGCGCGGAGCGATGCCTTTTTCTTGATCTCTGGCGCAGAGAACCCTGGCGTGTCAGTCGGGATCAGGAATCCGCGGATCCCCTCGTCGGTGCGGGCCCACACCACTGCCAGGTCGGCGATCGTCCCGTTGGTGATCCACATCTTGGTGCCGTTGACGATCCAGTCGCTCCCGTCACGACGAGCGCTGGTGCGCATCGAGGCCGGGTCCGATCCCGAGTCGGGCTCGGTGAGGCCGAAGCAGCCAATCACCTCGCCTTTGGCCATCCTTGGCAGCCAGGTCGCCTTCTGCTCCTCGGAGCCGAACTTCCAGATCGGGAACATGACCAGGGAGCCTTGGACCGAGACAAACGACCTGATCCCGGAGTCGCCGGCCTCCAGCTCGAGACAGGCCAGACCGTAGGCGGTGGCCGAGGTGCCGGCGCAGCCGTACCCCTCGAGATGCATGCCGAGAAGGCCGATGTCCCCGAACGCCTTGGCCAGAGCCTCGGAGGGGAGCTCTCCCTCATCCCACCAGTCGCCGACATTGGGGACGATCTCCTTTTGCACATAGGTGCGGACCGTGTCCCGCAGCATGATCTCCTCCTCGGAAAGGAGGGAGTCGATGTCGAGGAAGTCCCGCGGATCAGGGCGCTCGAAGGAGATGTCGCTCATGCGGCCCCGATGGTATCGGAGTGGCTGTGGCTGTTCCCGGTCAGGAATCCAGTGTCTTTTGGGCGAGGTCTGCCCGGTACTGGGCCAGCTTCCCTCTCAGTTCCTCGTCACCCAGGGCGAGGATGGCCACGGCGAGCAGCGCGGCATTGGTAGACCCATCGATCGCGACGGTGGCCACCGGGATCCCGGTCGGCATCTGCACCGTGGCGAGGAGAGAGTCCATGCCGTCCAACGAGGCATTCAACGGGACGCCGATAACGGGTAGCAGTGACTTCGCAGCCATCACGCCGGCGAGATGGGCCGCCTTGCCCGCCCCGGCGATGATCACCTCGAATCCCTGATCGGCGGCCGTGGCGGCAAACTCGATGGCCTGATCCGGCGTCTTGTGGGCGGAGAGAACCCTGACTTCGCTCGCGATGCCGAATGTGTCCAGCGTCTCGGCGGCTTTCTCCATCACGGGGCGGTCCGTGCCCGACCCCATCACGATGGCGACTTTGTGACTCATGGGGCCGAGACGGTAACCGATCCGGATTACCGGGCCGATTTGCCCCGGATCCGGACTATCATCGAACACATGTTCGCTGTGGAACCACTGCAGCCTTCGCTATTCGCCGAGACGGAACCGGTGGCCGATGCCGATTTCGCCACGCTGGAGCGTGTTGACCTCGATCCCGAATCCTGGCTCGACTACGCCCCCGGCTGGCTCGCGGGTGATGCCCGGCTCTACGACACGCTGATCCGGGAGGTCGAGTGGCGTCAGCCCGAGGTCCGGATGTACGACAGGATGGTGAAGACGCCGCGGCTGGTCGGCTCTGTGGATCCGTCGGCACATCCCGTGATCCCGGACCTGATCGGAATCCTCTCCGACCGGTATGGGGTTCGCCTGGACCGAGTCAGCGTCGGCTGGTACCGGACCGGGGTCGACTCGGTGGCATGGCATGGAGATCGAATAGCCCGTGACCTGCCTCATTCCATCGTGGCCACGGTCTCACTGGGCGGTCCGAGACGGTTCTTGATCAGACCCCGAGATGGTGGGCAGTCGACCGGCTTCGATCTGGGCCGGGGCGACCTGGTGGTGATGGGTGGCGCCTGCCAGCGGCTGTGGGAGCACACCATCCCGAAGACGGCGTCGGCGCCACCTCGCATCGCCCTGATGTTCCGGCACTCCTACGACTGAGCAGCGATGTCGGTCCGCAACTGCGCCCCTGGCCAGCTCACGACGTCTGCCGCCGCGTAGGCGCGGTCCCGGGCCTGCCCCAACGTGGAGCCCACCCCCACCAGGCTGAGCACCCGGCCCCCGTGCACCACCAGCCTCTTGCCCTCCCGCCTCGTCCCGGCATGAAAGACGTGCACATCGTCGGGAACCTTGCCCAGTCCGTCGATCGCGGAGCCAGTGACCGGGGCCTCCGGGTAGCCCTCGGCGGCTAGGACCACGTTCACCGTGGCTTTGTCTGACCACTCGGGCGTCTTTCCCTCCAGCATGTCGAGGAGGTCGCTCTCCAGTCGAGGCAGGATGGCCTGGGTCTCTGGGTCACCGAGACGCACGTTGAACTCGAGCACCTTCGGCCCATCGCTGGTCAGAGCGAGGCCGGCATAGAGGAAGCCGTGGAATGGGTGGCCAGCCTCGGCCATCGCCTCCAGGGTCGGCTCGATGACGGCAGCCATGGTCTCGTCGACCAATCCGGCTGGCAGGTCATCGACCGGCGAATAGGAGCCCATCCCACCCGTGTTGGGGCCTTCGTCATCATCGAGAAGCCGCTTGTAGTCCCGGGCTGGGTCCAGCGCTACCGCACCATTCTCGGTGCAGACAGCGAACACGCTCACCTCCGGGCCGTCGAGGAACTCCTCGATCACGACAGCCCCTTCCGAGAGCCACCGTTCCGCCCATGCGGCCGCCTCGTCGCGATCGTCGGTGACCAGGACACCTTTCCCCGCGGCGAGCCCGTCGGCCTTCACCACGTAGGGGCCTTCCCGGCCCGAGAGGTGTTCTCGGGCCAATTCCGGTGTGTGAAATGTGTGAGAGCCGGCGGTGGCCACACCGGCCCGGGCCATCATCTCCTTGGCGAAGTCCTTTGACG
>JALDXM010000348.1:0-2944 GCA_032155085.1 Actinomycetota bacterium
GCCGGTGCCGGCCGGCCAGCCAGGCGAGGAGAATGCCGGCCGCAGAGGTGATGGTGAGGAACACGGCTGCCGCCCCGACCGCGTCGGCCAGGCCCTCGCCAGGCGAGGCGCCCGATGCGACCCGATCGGCGCTGACACTCGAGTAGAGGGTGGCGACAACCGCGGTCCACACCGCAGCTCCCACGTACCGTGCCATGTTGGAGATCCCGGAAGCGGACCCGACTTGCTCCTCGGGGACCGCGCTGGTGGCGACCGACGAGCAGGGACCGTTGGAAAGAGCCATGCCGGCGGCGACGGCGATCAGGGGGAGGACGAAGGCGGCGTACTCCCAGGACGACGAGGTCCCTATGAGTACGGCGAACCCGACGGTCATGATGATGAAACCGAGGCCGACCACCTGCCTGGTCCCCATCTTTGTGGCGAATCTGGGGACCAGTGGCGCCAGGATCACTAGACCAACGGTGGCGGGCAGCGTGGCCAGCCCTGCCTCAAGGGCGGTCATCCCTAGGGTCGCCGGGTCCTGGAAGTAGAGGCTGAAGACGAACATGAGCCCGTTGATCGTGCCCGCTCCGATCAGGATGCCGAGCGTGGCCCCGATCAGGGCCCGGTTCTTCATCAGATTCAGGTCCACCAGTGGCGAATCTGATCGGCGTTCGACGTAGACGAAGGCGATCGCGGCCACGATCGAGACCAAGAACGAGCCAAGAGTCGCTGGTGAAGTCCACCCCCAATCGGATCCCTTGCTCACCGCGAGTATGAACGGGGCGAGGATGGCGGCCACGAGGAAGGTGCCCAGCCAATCGATGCTGCGGGATCGGTTCGGGTCCAACGATTCCTCGACCCGGCGCAGCGTCATGGGGACGCAAAGAGCGGCGATCCCGGCGTCGATCCAGAACAGCGCCTGCCAACCCGCGGTATCCACTAGAACCCCGCCAACCAGGGGCCCGGCAGCGGCGCCGATTGCCGAGGCCGCTCCCCAGAGTGACACGGCCCTGAGGCGTTCCGCCCCGGAGGAAGCAACGGTGAGCAGGCTCAGGCCGCAAGCAAGGATGGTCGAGCCCGCGGCTCCCTGAATGGCTCGGCCACCGATGACACCTGCCGCCGTGTCGGTCAGGGCGATCAGGGCGCAAGAGACGATGAACAGGGCCAGGCCACCGAGGAAGATGCGGCGGCGGCCAAAGACGTCACCAAGGGCGCCGGCGGTGACGATGAATGCCGCCCCAACCAGCGAATAGCCGGTGACCGCCCACTGGAGGGTGGAAACCGGTGCGCCGACATCCTCCCCGATCGAGGGAAGCAGGATCGACACCGCCGAGGTGTTGGCGTTCACCACCAATGCCGAAATGCAGGTGGCGAGGAGAACACCGAGACCTGCCTTCACATCAGGGCTCGCGGCTTGCCGTGCCGGATCAGGATGCGTCACGGATCGCGATCCTATGCATCGCCATCGCCACGGTCAGGCCCGGTTTCTTTTCGCTTCCCCCGTTCGGCCTCGCGCTCTCCGAAGGCCGCATCCCAGCTCGATGGCATCAGCTGGAAGGGGAGAAGATCTAGGGCCGGACGCACGGTGTGCCGGTACACGGGCTTGATCGCGTCCAACAGGAGGTATCCGCACAGGACCCCGATGGCGATGGCGACCATGGCCCCCACGGTCCCCAGGAAGTCCTGCACGCCGACTACCGGGCCGGAGGCGATGTACTCGGTGACCCCGATCAGACCGAGTGCACCAGGGACCAGAAGCCAGAACCCGGGAAGGAAAGAGACCAGGGCCGGAGGTCCGAACCTGGTCCGCTCGACGAGACGCGCCGTGATTGTCATCGCGGTTGCGCCAATGAACCCACCGACGTAGCCACCGAAGAGCGCGCTACCCGCTTGCTGACCGACAAAGGCCACCAAGAGGACGAGGAAGAGCCCGGGCAGCGAGCCCGACGGCGCCGAATGGAAGACCGCGACACCGATCCCGAACACGACCATCCCCAACCACGGCGCCCACCAGCCGATCAGGTTCTGTGGGGCATTCACCAAGACCTCCGCCGACGGAAGACCAAAGGCCTCCGCGGCGCTCACGATTCCGAAGGCCAGCAGGACCAATTGCAGCCCTCCAGAGACGAGGCGACTGGCACCGCTCACGATCTGTGCGGCAGATAGCTCGATCACCGACATGGTGAGGGCGGCTCCCGGGAGAAAGGTGACCAGGGGCGGGATCATCGTCCTCAGGTTGGCGTTGGCCCAGCCCTGATTGGCGAGGAGGAAGGTGAGGGCGGACACGATGAAGGCCGCGGCGACGGGCATCAAGGTCTGGGCAGGCACCCAACGCGCCCCGATCAGCTTGAGGACACCGACCACGAGCCCGAACACCGCGGCCAGGGCGACGTCGGACCAGGTCGGCTGGAGGATGAGGCAGATCCCCACCGTCAGCACCATGTGCCCCGCCAACGTGGAAAGCGTCCGGTATTTCGATGGTCGAGCGACCACCTCGAGCACCTGACGGCTTCCTTCGGCCGGATCGATCTCGGCCCGGACGGCGCGCTTGAGGATGTCGAACAGGGCCGATGTCTGGTCCAGACGAAGCACACCTCTGAGCTGAGGCGTTGGCTCGAGGGTGGCGGGCCGGCTCGGATCGAGGGCGACCACCACGAAAGTCGGCAATACGGCAAACCGGGCTCTTGTCGCCCCGTAGGCCGCCGCCACCGCCAGGAGGTGGTCCTCGACTTCATTCACGGCTTCCCCTGCCGCGGTCAGGGAGCTGCCCAGGTAGAGGAGGAACTGCTGTAGCGCTGCCTCTTGCTCCGCATCCGACGGCAGGCTGTGTTGGGGCTCGGCCACGGGAAAATCATGGCACGACTTCGAAGCAGGTGAACCCACCGTTGACTCCGCCCGAGACCTGGTGTAAAACTGAACTTGATTGGCGATAGAGACCGGGGTCGCCACAACCGAGCTACCA
>JALDXM010000349.1:0-2938 GCA_032155085.1 Actinomycetota bacterium
CCGCCCGAGACGGTGATGCGTGACGATGCAGTCGTCGAGGCCTATCTCGGGACGGCGAGCATCGAGTCTGGGGACGTCGACGATGCTTGAGGTGCGGGACCTCACCGCCGGGTACCTGGGCGGCGACGTGATCCGGGATGTCGGCTTCAGAGTCGATGAAGGCGAGGCGGTCATGATCATCGGATCGAATGGCGCCGGCAAGACCACGCTGTTCCGATCCGTGCTCGGACTCCTGCGCCCATCATCGGGGACGGTCGAGTTCCGGGGGGAGAGCATCACCGGGAGACCGACGCAGCACATCGCCCGTCTCGGGATCAGCTTTGTGCCCGCTGAGCGGCACCTCTTTCCCAGGATGACGGTCCAGGAGAACCTCTCGCTTGGCGCCTACCCCACTCGGCCCGATCCCGACGTGATGCAATCGGTGTTCGATCTCTTTCCTCGTCTCGCCGAACGCCGGCGCCAGCATGCCGGGACGATGAGCGGTGGCGAGCAGCAGATGCTCGCGGTCGGGAGGGCGTTGATGTCCCAACCCCGGCTCCTCATCCTGGACGAGCCGACCACCGGACTGGCCCCGAAGTTGGCCGCCGAGGCTTATAGGGCCCTCGGAACCCTGAAGCAGGCAGGGCTGACGGTCCTGATCGCGGAGCAGCAAGTCCCGTTGGCCATGGCCCTCAGTGACCGGGGATACGTACTGGAGAACGGCCTCATTCGCAAGGAAGGCACCTCGGCGGAGCTGGCCAATGACCCCGACGTGCGCCGCTCCTACCTGGGGATCGCGTGATCGCCAACGTCCTCGATGGCATCGTTCTAGGGCTTCAGTTCGCGTTGCTGGCCGCCGGGATGACCCTGGTCTATGGGCTGGGCGGTGTGCTCAACCTGGCCTACGGCCAGATGGCGGTGCTCTCGGCCATGGCGACCGTGCTCTCGATAGAGGCAGGACTGGGCCCGATCCCGGCCGTCGTGGTGGGCCTTGTGTTTGGGGGACTTCTTGGGCTCCTCCTCGACCTGACCCTGCTGAGACCGGTTTATCGACTTCATGGCGAAGCCAGGGTTCTCTTGAGCCTCCTTCTCACACTGGGCCTGGCATTCATCGTCGATGGGTTCCTGAGCTGGCGATATCCGACCAAGGCGCTGACACTTCGCATTGGAGGGGGGCCGGTGGAGATACTGGGGGTGAACATGGTGAGAGGCGGAGTGGTGGCATCGGTGATCACCATCGTGGTCCTTGGTGGGCTCGTCCTCTTCTTTCGCATGACCACACTTGGCCGCGCGGTCAGATCGGTGATCGAGAACGATGAAGGAGCGCGCCTGGTAGGCATCGATCCTCAGAGGATGCTGCGCCTGATCCTGGTCCTAACCGGCGTCCTGGCCGCAATCGTGGCGGTCACCCGGTCGTTGGTGACACCGGTGGCTGGCAGCGCGGGTTTCGAATTGACTGCCTTTGCCCTGATAGTCACCGTCGTGGGCGGATTGGGCAGTGTCGGCGGAGCCATCCTGGCCGGGATCATCCTGGGGATCATCAGCACCGTTGCCGCCTCCACCATCGGCACCGTTCTCTCGCTGATCATTCTGCTCGTGGCTGCGGCGGTGACGATCCTCATCCGGCCTTCGGGGTTGCTGGGAGTGAAGGAATGATCGAGGACTACACCGAAGGAACCGGGACTGCGGTAGTAGGTGGCACGGAGCAGCGAGCGTCCCGGTCACTCGGGTCGCTGCTCTGGCCGATCGCAGCGCTCGGGGCTGTGCTCTCCCTCATTCCCCTCTGGCTTGGCGACTCGAGGGTGATGATGGGTGTGTCTGTCGTCGGCCTGACCTTCGCCTGCTACGCAGTCGGCTTCAATCTGATCTTCGGCAGCACGGGCCAGCTCTTCCTGTGTGTCGGTGCCCTCGCCGGGATCGGGGGCTACGGCTCTGCCATCCTCGCCGACCGGGTCGGCCTCCCATTGTTGGTGAGCATGCTGCTGGCAACCGTGGCCGCGAGCCTTGTCGGCGGTTTGCTCAGCTGGATCGCAGTGCGACGCTCCCTGGGCGTCATCTTCACCGGGATCATCACACTGATCTTCTCCTTGGTCTTTGGCAATCTCCTGCTCGGGCTTGGCGAGATCACCGGCGGTGACGGGGGCTTTCACGTCCAGACAGGGGCGGACACCTTCCTCAGGCAGACGGTGCCACCGTTCTACCTGACCGTGGCCTTGTTGCTCGTCTTCCTCTTGATCCACGGCCTGTTGCGACGGTCGCACATGGGTTGGGCCTTCCGGGCTCTCCGCGACGATGAGGTCGCGGCCGAGCTGGCGGGGGTGGACGTGTCTCGATACCGGGTCTATGCCGCTGTCATCGGGGCCGCCATGCTGGGCCTGGCTGGATCGCTCTTCGCTTTCACCGAGGGCACGATCAGCCCGACCACCTACGGGTTTGCCCAGGTGGACGTGGAGACGCTCGTGATGCTCGCGTTCGGTGGCATCGGCACCCTCTTCGGTCCCGTCCTGGGCGCCGCCGTCATCACGGTCATCAACGAGCTGATCCTGGATCTCGGCCAGCTTCGTCTCCTGGTGTTCGGGGCCCTCATCATCGCCCTGTTCCTTTGGGTGCCACGGGGCGTCATCCCTACCCTCGGGGATCTGATCAGACGTCGGAGGAAATGAGCCGGAAGGAGCCGGATGCGGTCGAACCGTGACATCGCCCAGCTCGGCTACATCGAGCTCTTCACCCCGACCTTCCAGGAGAGCCTTCGCTTCTTCACCGACGTGCTCTCCATGACCCCGGTCGAGACGGCGGCGGACAGTGTCTGTCTTCGAACCTGGGACGACTACGAGATGTTCTGTCTCCGGCTCACCGCCAGGGACGAGGCCGGTATCGGCCGGGTTGGCGTCAGGGCGGTCGACGAAGAGGCTTTGCAGAAGCGGGTTGCCGAGATCGAGTCCTCCGGCCTGGGCAAGGG
>JALDXM010000350.1:0-2923 GCA_032155085.1 Actinomycetota bacterium
ACGTGCGGCCTCCTTCGGCACTCGCGCTGCCCTACCCCGGCATCGTCGGCGGCGATCACGCCATCGATTGGGACCTGATCACCAAGGGCGACGATGGCCTCGGCGGCGCTGGTCGGATCGGAGCAATCGACCTGGAGGTATCGATCTCCCATGTCGATGGGCGGCGGGTTCTCCGACGCCACCACGAGGTCGACTCCCAGCCTTTCGGCAGCGCGCAGGAAGTCTGCCGCTCGATATGTCGTGCTCGGGAGAAGGACTACAGCTGTCGGCATGGTGCTCCGGGTACAGGCTTGGATGGGCGACCCGTTACCATCATTACAGATGTCCGAAGAGACAATCCTCAGCATCGCCCCGGATGCACTCGACATGATCCGACAACTCCGGGATCAGGAGCCTGGCGACGGCGAGTTCGCCCTGTCCATCGAGGTGACCGGGTTCCGGGGCCCACAGTTCACCTATGAGCTGGCGTTCGTCGCCCTCGCCGACAAGAAAGAGGGCTGGGTCGAGGAGCGTCACGATGGTCTCGCAGTGATCCTTCCCGAGGCCGATCGGGAAAAGCTCGACGGCGCCGCACTGGAGCTGACCGATCAGGGCCTGACGATGAACAATCCCAACAGCCCTGCCCCGCCCCCCATCAGCGCGCCGGCCGGTGATCTGAGCGGTCCGCTGGTCGACCAGGTGAAACAGGTGCTGACCGACCAGGTCAACCCGGCGATCGCCGCCCACGGGGGTGGCGCCGAGCTGGTCTCGGTCGACGGGACCATCGCCTATCTACGTCTCTTTGGTGGATGCCAGGGGTGCGGGCTGGCCCAGGTCACCCTCAAGCAAGGGATTGAGCGCATCCTGCTCGAGTCGATACCGGCGCTCACCCAGGTGGTCGATGTCACCGATCATGCCTCCGGCGAAGACCCGTATTACCAGAGCCAGAAGAAGTAGATCGGCCCGAACGGGCGTCGCAGGATGAGCGGGCCGGTCCAGCCCGTCGACGCTTCGGTCCAACAAGGCCCTCTGGCCCGTATCGATGTCAGGGAAGGGCGCTCGACGGTGGTCGGTGGCGTGCCCATCAGCAGAGTGCTTCCCACCAAGGGGAGACGCACTGTCGGGCCGTGGTGCTTCGTCGACCTGATCCAGCCCCCGGATTTCGACGACCCTAACCCGCTCGAAGTCGGCCCACATCCCCACATCGGCCTCTCCACGGTCACCTGGCTGCTCGAGGGTGAGGCACTACACACCGACTCGCTCGGCAGCGAGCAGCCAATCCGGCCCGGTCAGCTCAATCTCATGTCTGCCGGCGAGGGGATCGCCCACGCCGAGCTAGGGACGACGGACGGGTTTCATGGCGTCCAGATGTGGCTGGCCCAGCCCGAGGACACCAGACATGGGAGCTCCCGTTTTGAGCACATCCCCGATCTGCCCGTAGCGAGCGTGGCCGGTGCCGACGCGAAGGTGATGATCGGCAGCCTGGGATCGGTCGAGTCCCCGGCTGCGGTCGACTGGCCGACTGTGGGACTCGATGTCGAAATGCTGGGCCGACGTGCCGAGATCCCCGCCGATACTGGCTTCGAGTACGCCGTCATCCCCATCGACCAGAAGATCAAGGTCGAGGATGCGATCGTCGAGCCCGGCTGGCTGGCCCTTGTCCCCGCCGGGGCGGAGTCGCTTCCGATCGAGGCGAACGCCGATCGACCCCGCCTCCTGGTGTTGGGGGGTCGGCCCCTCGGTGAGCCGATCGAGATGTGGTGGAACTTCGTGGCCCGCTCCAAGGAGGAGATCACCGGGGCGTGGCGCGCCTGGCAGGCCCACGATCTGGACCGATTCGGCCCTGTCTCATCGAAACTGGCCCGGATCGACGCCCCACCCCCACCCTGGCTCACCGCCGGCTGAGCTCGAATCGACCCATGGGCTTCACCAGGGAGGAGCTGGCCGCCTTTGCTGGCGAGACCGTCGACGATCTCCTGGGCCCACATGTCCGGCTGCTCTTCGTCGGGATCAATCCCGGTCTGTGGACCGCCGCCACCAACACCCACTTCTGTCACCCTTCCAATCGCTTCTACCCCGCCCTGCGCAAGGCTGGCCTCATCGACTGGGGGTTCGACACCTCGGTTGGGATGAGCCCCGAGGAGCGGGACCGGCTCGAGCGGACCGGCATCGGGATCACCAACCTGGTGCCCAGGGCGACGGCCCGGGCATCGGAGCTCGACGATGCCGAGCTCCGAGCGGGGAGGGCGAGAGTCGAGAACGTGGTAGCGGACATCAAGCCCGTCGTGACAGCTGTGGCTGGGCTCACCGCCTATCGGACTGCCTTCGAGCGACCACGGGCGGTGCTGGGCAGACAGCCCGAGACCATCGGCGCGAGCCGTCTCTGGGTCGTGCCCAACCCAAGCGGCCTCAACGCCCACGAAACGGTCGACTCACTGGCGGACTGGTACCGGCGGGCGGCCGAGGAGGCCGGTCTCCTATGACCGAGCCAAGTCCCCGGCAGGTGCTCTACGCCCTGGTCGCCGGCGGGTTCATCGCAGTCGTGGCGGTCCTGGTGGTGGGCGCTGCGACGGCGGGCCTGGTGCCGGCCTGGTGGACGATTGTGATGTCGTTGGCGGTCGTGGTCACCGCCGTGTGGTCGGCGCTCCGCTGGCGAAAGACCGGGCCTGTGCTAGGCGTATCGATCGGATTGCTCGTCTGCTGGGTCATCGGAACACTTCTTCTCAGGGCTTGAGTCGGCCGGTTTGGCTGCCGATCTTGATGGTCAGCAATCAAGCGACACTTAGGATGTTTTCTCGTGACCACTGAAGCGACACTGTCGGCCCCTACGCCGACCGAGACGATCAAGCGGATAGGCCCGCCGCTCGTAGTTGCCTCGGCCCTCGGGTCCACTCTCGGGATCGTCCTCGCCCAGTTCATGGATGATCTCGGTGATGGGATCCTT